>NZ_JBEXNT010000040.1:0-63855 GCF_040611255.1 Kitasatospora sp. NPDC002965
CGGGTCGGCCGCCACGACGGCGTCGTCGCCGTGGTGGAGAAGCTGAAGGGCCATCCGCTCTTCGCCCACATCACGCTGACCCGGTCGGAGCGTTCGCCGATCGCGGCCCTGGTGACCGAGATGCTGGAGGACATCCACCCCTGATCGGGGTGATCCGGTCATAGCGGGACAAAAAGGTCAATTCGCGTCGCGAGACCCGCTCCTGACGGAGCGGGTCTCG
This sequence comes from Kitasatospora sp. NPDC002965, assembly GCF_040611255.1. Classification (NCBI taxonomy): domain Bacteria; kingdom Bacillati; phylum Actinomycetota; class Actinomycetes; order Kitasatosporales; family Streptomycetaceae; genus Kitasatospora; species Kitasatospora sp. NPDC002965. Next base: position 221 of record NZ_JBEXNT010000040.1, read on the forward strand.
TCCCTTTCATCACATCGAGTGCTTTCTGTCCGGAGAACTCCGGCACGGTGAATGTGACATCCGCCACGCAACAGGGAATTGCGTCGACAGTGCCCCTTGCGGCATGGTGAGGGTTCTGTCAGGCCCCGCGTACGGCATGGCATGGCTTCCGGACACCCGGAAGTCCGGCCCGGACGGTCCACCAACTCCGGTCAGTGGACGCACAATTGAACACCGATGAGCCGTACGCCGCCCGATCTCAACGCCCGGTCGCCTCACGTCGGCCGGACGCCGGGTCAGTACCTCCCGTGACCAGCACGTCCGGAGGGCAGCGCCAAGGGGCATGTTGCGCCCGTACGGTCACGCGTGGGCGATGCTGGAAGGAAACCATGTGACTCGGATCTCGGTCCGGGGAGTTGCTGTCGCCTCCGCCACCGCCGTCACCGCTGTTGGTGCCGTCGTGGGCATGGCCTCGGGCAGCGAGGGCAAGACGACGCAGACGGTCGATGTCGCCGGTGCGACCCTGCTTGCCGAAGTCCCCTCTGGCGCCCAGGCGCAGACCATCAGCGACAACATCGGCACGCAGGCAACCGCCCAGCAGGCCGCCGCCGACGCCGCCGCCAAGGCAGCCGCCGAGCAGAAGGCCGCCGAGGAGGCCGCGCGCCAGCAGGCCGCGGCCGACGCCCAGGCCAAGGCCGAGGCGCAGGCCAAGGAGGCGCAGGCCAAGGCCGACGCGGAGAAGGCCGCCAAGGCGGCCGAGGAGAAGCGGAAGGCCGACGAGGCCGCCGCCAACCGCTCCAAGTCGCGCTCGGCGATGGCTGCCACCGACAACGCGGCTCCGCCGGTCTCGGTCAGCCCCGGCTCCGTCCAGGAGCTCGCCCAGCAGATCGTCGGCAACGACGCCCAGTTCCAGTGCTTCAGCCAGATCGTGAAGCGCGAGTCCGGCTGGAACTACACCGCCACCAACAAGAGCTCCGGCGCGTACGGCCTGGTCCAGGCGCTGCCCGGGACGAAGATGGCCTCGGCGGGCGCCGACTGGCGTACCAACCCGGCCACGCAGATCAAGTGGGGCCTCAGCTACATGAACAGCCGCTACGGCAGCCCCTGTGGCGCCTGGTCGTTCTGGCAGTCGCACCACTGGTACTAGGCCCACCGGCCGAGTACCGGGTCCACCGGCTTCACCACGGCCCCCGGCCGCGCGGACAGCGCGACCGGGGGCCGTGCTGTGTCGTCCGCGAACCGCTGCGAACCGTGATCCGCCGGGCCCTACCCGGGGGCGATCCGGCCCCGGCGCCCGGCCCCGGCGCGAGCGGGCCGCGCCGCCCGGGCTGCGCTGACCAGTGCGCCCACGGGCGGTGCGGTCCTGGGTGCGGACGCGGGGCGCGGAGAGGGGTCCTGGTAGCTCTCCGCACCGGCCGGTCCGCCGACAGTTGGCTCCGGTCCCGACCGACTCCTCCCCGCTGCCCGACGCCTGAAACCACCCGAACTGCGTGGTTTCGCCCCGGTATCCCCACTCCGGCCGTGGCTCGTTCTCCGCCGGTGGGTACGAAGAACCCGCCCGCCCGGCGGACTCGGCGTGCCCCGGCCGGGTAGCGTCATCCCTGACGGCCGTGGCGGGACCCACGGCGTCCCGCCGGACACGGCGGGTCCGGCGGGGAGAAGTGGTAACGAGCATGGCGCGGGGCGGAAAGGCTTTCAAGGCCGCGGCCAAGGGCATGGCCGTGGTGGCGAGCGCGGCCGCCGTGATCGAGCGGCGCCGACGGGCCGCGATGGCGGCCGACTTCCACGAATCCCTGCTCCCGGCGGCGCCCGCCGCCGCGGAGCTCCCGGCGCCGTTGCCGGCTCCCCGGGAGGAGGCGGCGCCTGTCGCCGCCGCCGCACCGGTCGCCGCGGTCCCGCCGGCCGCGTCCGGCGGGTCCGGTGGGTCCCACGGACACTTCGGGCGGCCCGCCACCCCCGCCGAGGCGGTGCCGTGGAGCCTGCGGGTGGCCGCCGAGTCCACCTGGCGGCTGCTGCTGCTCGGAGCCGCGCTGTACGTCGTCTTCTACATCGTCGACATGCTGCGGCTGGTCGCCTTCGCGGTGCTCGCCTCGCTGCTGATCTCCGCGTTGCTGGAGCCCACCGTCTCCTGGCTGCGTCGGCATGGCGTCCCGCGCTCGCTGGCCGCCGGCGGGGTGTTCATGAGCGGCCTGGCCGGAATCGGCCTGGTCGGCTGGTTCGTGGTCTGGCAGGTGACCACCAACCTGGAGACCGTCACCAGCAAGGTCAAGGCGGGCGTCGACCAGCTCCGGGACTGGCTGATCACCGGGCCGTTGCACCTGACCGAGCAGCAGATCACCGACTTCGCCAACCAGATCACCAAGGCGATCAGCACCAACACCGAGCAGATCACCTCGGCCAGCCTGACCGGCGCGCAGATCGCCGTCGAGGTGCTGACCGCCGTGCTGCTGGCCTTCTTCACCACCTTCTTCTTCCTCTACGACGGCGAGCGGATCTGGAACTGGGCGCTGCGGGGCCTGCCCCGGCACTCCCGGTACGCGATGGCCGGGGCCGGGCCGAAGGCCTGGGCGACGCTCACCGCCTACGTGCGCGGCACCGTCTGCGTGGCCTTCATCGACGCGGTCTGCATCGGCATCGGCATCCAGCTGCTCGGGGTGCCGATGGCGCTGCCGCTCGCCGTGATCATCTTCCTGGGCGCCTTCGTCCCGCTGGTGGGTGCGCTGGTCACCGGGACCGTCGCGGTGCTGATCGCCCTGGTCACCACCACGCCGTGGACCGCGCTGATGGTGCTGGTGGTGCTGATCGCCGTCCAGCAGCTGGAGGGACACATCCTCCAGCCGCTCATCCTCGGCCGGGCGGTCCGCGTCCACCCGCTCGGCGTGGTGCTGGGGGTGGCCGCCGGCTCCATCATCGGCGGCATCGGCGGTGCGATCGTCGCCGTCCCGCTGATCGCGGTGACCAACACCGTGGTCACCCACCTTCGCCGCCGCAACGAGGCGGGCCAGGCGGTCTTCACCGCCCTGGAGGCCGCCCGCGAGGCCGCGACCCGAGCCCCGGCACCACCGGCGTCGTAGTCGCCGCCCTCCCGGTACGCGAACGGGCCCCCGGGCGGACGTGGTGTCCGGCGCGGGGGCCCGTTCGGGGGTGGTGCGGGTGCGTCGTCAGGCGTTGACGGTCGCGAGCGCGGCCTCGGCGTCGAGGACACCGGCGACGGCCTGGAGCACGGCGGCGATCTTCATCGAGGCCTGGATGACGTCGCGGTCGACGCCGGCCTTGCGGAGGACGCCCTCGTGCGAGTCGAGGCACTGGCCGCAGCCGTTGATCGCGGAGACCGCGAAGCACCAGAGCTCGAAGTCGACCTTCTCGACGCCCGGGGTGCCGATGATGTTCATCCGCAGACCGGCCCGCATGCTGCTGTACTCCTTGTCGGAGAGCAGGTGCAGCGTCCGGTAGTAGACGTTGTTCATCCCCATGATCGCGGCCGCGCCCTTGGCGGCGGTGTACGCCTCCGGGGAGAGGTTGGCCTTGGCCTCGGGCTCCAGCTCGCGCAGCACGGCGGCGCTGCGGGTGGCCATCGCGCAGGAGAGCACGGTGCCCCAGAGCTGCTGGGCGGGGAGGTCGGAGTTGCCGATGACCGAGCCCAGGTTGAGCTTGAGGTCCTTGGCGTAGTCCGGGAGGGCGGACTTCAGGTCGTCGAGGGCCATGGGTCAGCCGGCCAGCAGGGCCTGGGCGTCGAGGGTGTCCTCGCCCTTGGTCCAGTTGCACGGGCACAGCTCGTCGGTCTGCAGGGCGTCCAGCACCCGCAGGACCTCCTTGGGGTTACGGCCGACGGAACCGGCGGTCACCATGACGAACTGGATCTCGTTGTTCGGGTCCACGATGAAGACGGCGCGCTGGGCGGTGCCGTCCGCGGCCTCGACGCCGCAGGCGCGCATGAGGTCGTGCTTGACGTCGGCCAGCATCGGGAACGGCAGGTCGCGGAGGTCCTTGTGGTCCTTGCGCCAGGCGTGGTGGACGAACTCCGAGTCGCCGGAGACGCCGAGGATCTGGGCGTCGCGGTCGGCGAACTCGTCGTTCAGCTTGCCGAACGCGGCGATCTCGGTCGGACAGACGAAGGTGAAGTCCATCGGCCAGAAGAACACGATCTTCCACTTGCCCTCGTAGGACTTGTGGTTGATCTCGGCGAAGGCGTTCGCGGCGTCCAGGTCGACGCAGGCGTTGAGTTCGAACTCGGGGAACTTGTCACCGATCGTGAGCACGTTCGCTTCTCCTGAAGTGAGACTGAGGGGGGTTTGTCCGTTTTGCGGAACGGTCTCTACCATTCCACATCGTGGACTGATCAGGGAAATAGCTACACTCGATGTGTCTGATCGGAGAGAGTTATCAATACCCCCAAGCCCCCCTCCCGCCCCACGGGGCGCAGGGCTCCCGCCCGCAAACCCGAGGGCGCTGTGGCGAGTGCCACAGCCCGCGCCCCCCGCACGCCGACGGTCGCCCAGCTCAGGGCCTTCGTCGCGGTGGCCGAGCACCGGCACTTCCGGGAGGCCGCGGCGGCCACCGGGACCAGCCAGCCGGCGCTGTCCGCGGCGGTCGCGGCGTTGGAGGAGTCGCTGGGCGCGCAGCTGATCGAGCGTACGACGCGGAAGGTGATTATCACCCAGCTGGGGGAGCGCGTGCTCGAACACTCGCGCCGGGTGCTCGCCTCCCTGCAGGGGCTGACCGAGGAGGTGGAGGCCGCCCGCCGCCCGTTCACCGGGCCGCTGCACCTGGGCGTCATCCCGACCGTCGCGCCGTACCTGCTCCCGCCGGTGCTGCGGCTGGTCCGGGACCGCTACCCGGACCTGGAGCTGCACGTCCACGAGGAACGGACGTCGTCGCTGCTGGAGGGCCTGGCCGCCGGGCGGCTGGACGTGCTGCTGCTGGCGCTGCCGGCCGGCGGGGCCGCGCCGACCCGGGACATCCCGCTGTTCGACGAGGACTTCGTCCTGGTCACCCCGGCCGACCACGAGCTGGCCGGCCGGGTCGACGTGCCGCGCGACGTCCTGCTCGACCTGGACGTCCTGCTGCTGGAGGAGGGGCACTGCCTGCGCGACCAGGCCCTCGACATCTGCCGCGAGGTCGGCGCGGACCCGGCCGGCGCCACCACCAGGGCGGCCGGCCTCTCCACCCTGGTCCAGCTGGTCGCCGGCGGCCTCGGGGTGACCCTGCTGCCCGCCACGGCGCTGGACGTCGAGACGAGCCGCACCGACCGGTTGGCCGCCGTGCGCTTCGCCGCCCCGGCGCCGGGGCGGCGGATCGGGCTCGCCACCCGGCCGGGCTCGGCCCGCAGCGCCGAGTACGACCGGTTCGCCGTCTCGCTGCGCGAGGTGCTGGCCGAGCTGCCGGTCCGCCTGGTGCTCTGACGCTCCGAGGGGGCCGCGGATCGCGAGCCGGCCCGTCGGGCGCCCGTCAGGGCAGGCGGGCCGGTGCCCCCAGGCAGAGTCCGATCGTGGTGGCGATCAGCAGGTCGAGGGTGTGCAGCGCCACGGCGTCCGGCCGCTCGCCGGCCCGGCGCAGCACCATGTAGCGGTCGGTCAGCCCGTTGAAGCCGACCAGGAACAGGACCGCGATCTCGTCGGCGGGCACGGCCAGGGTCTGGCCGTGCGCCTCGGCGAGCGCGGTGAGCAGCTCGGCGGCGGTGCTCTCGATCTCGTGCTGGACCGCGCGCATGATCTCCTGGAGATCCGGGTCGCGCAGTGACAGCGCCGTGAACTCGGTGATCAGCGCGCACCGTCCGCCCTCGGCGACGGCGCTCTCCCAGAGTGCGTAGACCATGGTCCGCACCTGCTCGCCGAACGACCCGTCGCCGGGGGAGGCGGCGCGGACCTGGTGGATGAACTCCGCGGTCAGCTCCTCGACGACGGAGCGGTAGAGGTCCTTCTTGGTGCCGAAGGTGTAGTGCACCGTCGCCTGTGCCACGCCCAGCTCGGCCGCGATCGCCCGGGTGCTGCCGGCGGCGATCCCCTCCCGGGCCATCAGGTCGATGGCGGCCTGGATCAGTTGGGGGCGCCTTTCGGAGGCGGGGACATGTGCCATTGGGCCAGGGTATCGCCATGTTCAGACAACCTGATCGGACGAATGCGTCACAGGTTCGCGTCGAGCGACTTTGTCGCCCGACAAACTTGCGCGTACGGTGGTCCGAGACCTGTTCAGGCAGCCGCCTGCCTCGACCGACCCGATCGAAGGTGCACGCATGGCCACGTACCTGTACCGCCTGGGCCGACTCTGCTTCCGCCGAAGGCGCACCGTGCTCGCCGTCTGGCTGGCCCTGCTGATCGCCGTCGGCGGCGCCGCGGGGGCGTTCGCGGGCAAGACCAGCGACGAGTTCAAGGTCCCCGGTACCGAGGCACAGGCCACCCTGGACCGGATCACCGACACCTTCCCCGAGCAGGGCCACGGCTCCGCCCAGGTGGTCTTCGCCACCGACGGCGCCGGCGGCGTCGCGGCCCCGGACACCGCCAGGGCCGTCGGCGAGGCGGTCGGCCGGATCGCCGCCGTCCCCGGCGTCTCGGCCGCGCCCGACCCGTACGCCACCGGAGCGCTCTCCCCGGACGGCCGGGTCGCGCTCGCCCTGGTCTCCTTCGACCGCGAGCTCGGCGACATCACCGACCAGCAGCGCGACGCGGTCAGGGAGGCCGCCGAGCCGGCCCGCGCGGCCGGGCTGACCGTGGCCTTCGGCGGCGACGCGTACAACCGGATGGCACAGGTCGAGGGCGGCGAGGCGGTCGGTCTGGCGGTGGCCGGACTGGTCCTGGTGATGACCCTGGGCTCGCTGGTCGCGGCCGGGCTGCCGCTGGTCACCGCCCTGGTCGGGGTCGGGGTCGCACTCGCCGGGCTGCTCACGCTGGCCGGCTCGTTCGAGATCATCTCCACCGCGCCGGTGCTGGCCCTGATGGTCGGCCTCGCGGTCGGCATCGACTACGCCCTGTTCATCGTCTCCCGGCACCGGCGCCATCTCGCCGAGGGGCTGGAGCCGGACGAGGCCGCCGCCCGCGCCAACGCGACCGCCGGCAGCGCGGTGGTCTTCGCCGGCCTGACCGTCGTCGTCGCGCTGGCCGGGCTGGCCGTCGCCGGCGTGCCCTTCCTCACCGTGATGGGCCTCGCCGCCTCCGGCGCCGTGGTGGTCGCGGTACTGGTCGCGATCACCCTGCTGCCCGCGCTGCTCGGCTTCGCCGGGCGTGCCATCGACCGGCTGCCGGTCTGGCGGCGCGCGCTCCGGGCCCCCGACCGGACCACGCTCGGCGAGCGCTGGGCGGAACTGGTGGTCCGCCGCCCGCTGGTCGTCCTGCTCACCGGACTGACCGCCCTGGTCGCCCTCGCGGTGCCCGCCGCGAGCCTCACCCTCGGCCTGCCGGGCGGTGGCTCCCAGGCCAGGGGCACCGACGCCCGCACGGCCTACGACCTGATCGACCGAAGCTTCGGGCCCGGCTTCAACGCGCCGCTGGTGGTCGTCGTGGACACCGGGGGCGCCGCCCGGCCGGACGCCGCCGTGCAGGGCGTCGCCGAGAAGCTCTCCGGCCTGGACGGCGTCCGGACCCTGCTTCCGCCGGCCGTCGACGAGCCGAGCGGCACCACCCTGCTCACCGTCATCCCGAAGACCGGCCCGGACCACGCGGACACCCGGGACCTGGTCACCGAGATCCGCGACCAGCGGGACGGCCTCAAGGCCGCGACCGGGGCCCGGATCGACGTCACCGGCACCACGGCCGCCAACATCGACGTCTCCGCCAAGCTGACCGACGCGCTCCCGCCGTTCGTCGCCGTGATCGCGGGCATCGCGATGGTGCTGCTGGCGCTGGCCTTCCGTTCCGTCCTGGTGCCGCTCAAGGCGGTGGCCGGCTTCCTGCTCTCCATCACCGCCTCGCTCGGCGCCGTCGTGGCCGTCTACCAGTGGGGCTGGCTGGACGGCGTGATCGACGTGCCGAAGGTCGGCCCGGTGGTGAGCTTCGTGCCGATCCTGCTGATCGGCGTGCTGTTCGGGCTGGCGATGGACTACGAGCTGTTCCTGGTCTCCGGGATGAAGGAGCACCACGTGCACGGCATGGCCCCGCGGGAGGCCGTGGTGGCCGGGGTGAAGAACGGGGCCCGGGTGGTCACCGCCGCCGCGCTGATCATGATCGCGGTCTTCGGGTCCTTCGTCTTCGGCCACGACCCGATCGTCCAGCCGATCGGCTTCGCGCTCGCCGTGGGCGTGCTGGTGGACGCCTTCGTGGTGCGGATGGCCCTGGTGCCGGCCGCGATGGCGCTGTTCGGCAAGGCCGCGTGGTGGTTCCCGAAGAGCCTGGAGAGGGTGGTGCCGCGGGTGGACATGGAGGGTGAGCAGCTGCTGGCCCGACTGGAGAAGCCCGCGAACGGCGGTGCGAACGGCGACATCGGCGACGAGAACGGCGGTGCGGCCGGCGGGGCGGCCGACGACGCCGGCCGGCCGGCCGCGCGGGTCTGATCGCCCGGCGCACGGGCCCGACGGGTCCGAACGGCCCGTGCGCACGCGGCTCCCGGCGTAACCGGCCGGGAGTCGCCGCGGCGGCCGGACGGCCCCGGGCTACGGCAGTCGCTGCTCGAACCAGACGACCTTGCCGGTGCCCAGGCGGGTGGCACCCCAGCGCTCCGCGCACCGGGCCACTATCTGCAGTCCCCGTCCGCGCTCGTCCTCCGGCCCGGTCCGGCGCGGCCGGGGCAGCAGCGGGCTGTCGTCCCCGACCTCGCAGCGCAGCCGGGACGTGCGGACCAGGCTCAGCGTGATCGGGCGGGTCGCGTGCTGGACGGCGTTGGTGACCAGCTCGCTGACCATCAGCTCGGTCGCCTCGGTGAGCTTCTCCAGACCCCAGCGGCGCAGGGTGTGCGCGACCAGCCGGCGGGCCCGCCCCGGTGTCTCGTTGCGCGGCTGGAGGTACCAGTGCGCGACGTCCCCGGCCGGGATGCCGTCGAAGCAGGCGGCCAGCAGGGCGATGTCGTCCCCGCGGTCGCCCGGCGGCAGGATGCGCAACGCCTCCTGGCAGAGGTTCTCGGGCGTGTGCCGGTGGGCGTTGGCGAGCCGGGCCCGGAGCAGTTCCAGTCCGTCGCTGAGGGGCCGGCTGCGGGTCTCCACCAGGCCGTCGGTGAACAGCAGCAGGGCCGAGCCGGGCGGTGCGGGGAGTTCGACGGAGGAGAAGTCGACACCGCCGACGCCGATCGGCGCACCCGACTCCAGATCGAGGAGTTCGGCCGTCCCGTCCGGCTGGACGAGCACCGGCGGCACGTGGCCGGCGTTGGCGAGCACCACCCGGTTGGCGATCGGGTCGTACACCGCGTAGACGCAGGTGGCCAGGTGCTGTTCGCGGCCGAGCCGTTGGGCCTGTTCGTCCAGGTGGTACAGCACCTCGTGCGGCGGCAGGTCGAGCGCGGCCAGGGTCTGGGCGCTGGTGCGGAGCTGGCCCATGATGGCGGCCGAGGTGAGCGAGTGGCCCATCACGTCGCCGACGATCAGCGCCACCCGGTTGCCGGGCAGCGGCACGGCGTCGTACCAGTCGCCGCCGACCTGGGCGCCCCGCTCGCCGGGCAGGTAGCGCTGGGCGAGCCGGACGCCGTGCGGCTGGGGGAGGCGCAACGGCAGCATGCTGCGCTGGAGCTCGTTGGCTATCTCCCATTCGCGGGCGTACCGGAGCGCGGTGTCGACGGCCAGCCCGGCCTGGGTGGCGAGGTGGGCGGCGGTCGCGGTGTCGGCGGCGTCGAAGGAGGGCCGGCCGGTCCGTTCGGGAGGCCGGCGGATGAGCACCAGCAGGCCGAGCACGGCCTTCCGTCCGCGCAGCGGCAGGGCGAGGACGGACGTCCCGGGGCCGAGCCGGGAGAGACCGCGCGCGCCGTACAGCTCGCGCAGCAGCTCCGTGGTGCGGGCGCTGCCGGAGTCGTCGGTCGCGCCGAGGACGACCGGTTCGGCCGGGCGGCGGCTGAGCAGGGTGTGGGCGAGCGCGCCGCCGCGGGTGACCGGGGTGGCCGGCCCGGTGTCGGCGGTGGAGCGGGCGCCGTACCGGCTGCCGTAGTGCGAGCCGTACCGGGAGTCGCGGCGGTCGTCGCCGGCCGGGCGGCCGCGGCGGCCCAGCCGGGTGCCGTGACTGTGGTGGATCCGGAGCTGCTCCGGGAAGCCGGGTTCGCGCTCGACGTTGGGCAGCGGGTCGCGCAGGTGGACGACGGCGGCGTCGGCGAGGGTCGGCACGAGGACGCGGCAGACGTTGCGCAGGGTCGCGGCCAGGTCGAGCGCGCTGTTGATCCGCCGGGTCGCGGAGTCGAGGTAGGCCAGGCGCTCGGCGACCCGGTCGTGGCCGTCCGATCCGGTTCCGGGTCCCGCCTCCGGCCCGGTCCCCGTCTCCGTCGCGGGTCCGGTCCCCGGATCCGGCTGGGCCGGCGGCGACCGGCGCGGGCTGGGCAGGGCAGGCGGCTGTCCGGCCTCGGATTTGAGCTGGTCGCGCACGGGTGCCTGTCCTGGGATCGGTTCGGTCTGTTGGTCTGTCTGTGGTGTGACGCTTCCGGGGTGTCCCGGTCCCGGGCCGCAGGTCCTCGGCCCTCGTTCATCCTCGTCGTTCGCGGCCGGTCCGCCGGTTCCCGTCCCGCCCGTCTCCTGTCCCGCCCGTCTCCTGCGCCGCCCCGACCGTGCCCGTCCCGACCTGCCGGCCCCGACCGCGTGTCAGCCGACCCGCCGACAGCAGAGGAACAACTGCTCCTCCGGCGGCAGCGAGGTGCTGGCGGGTGCGTACGGGTGCCCCACCTGCTCCTCGACGGCGAAGCCGGACGCCACCAGGACCCGTTCGAGATCCTCCCGCAGGTATCCGCTGATCCGTAGCTCGCGCCCCAGGAACGGCAGCGGAACGTGGTCCAGGTCGGCCTCGACCATACCGAGCGCGAGGACCCCGCCGGGACGCAGCAGGGTGCGCAGCCGGGTCAGCACGGTGGGGATCTCGTCCTGGGGGAGGAGGATCAGGGAGAAGAAGGCCGTGACGGCGTCGAACGTGCCCTGCCCGCGGGGGCCGAGCTCCGGTGCGTTCCAGGCCCGGTCGGCGCGGTCGGTCGCCAGGTCGTACATGTCGATGCGGTGGAGGACCGGCGGGTGCGGCCCAGGGAAGCGCGACTCCCGGGCCAGGGCCAGCATGACGTCCGACAGGTCCGTTCCGGTGACCCGCATGCCGGCCGCGCCCAGCTGCCGGACGGTCGGTTCGCCGCTGCCGCAGCCGACGTCCAGGACGGCGGCGCCCGGTTCGAGCCGGGCCAGCAGGCGGGCGCCGCAGGCCAGCTGGCCGTCCTTCGCGGGGAACGCCTCGCCGTAGCCGGAGCCGATGGTGTCGAAGGCGACAGCCTGCAGGGCGCGTTCGGCACGACGGCGCAGGACGTCGGGTCCGCCGTCGCCGTCCGCGTCCCCGTCGACGGGGAACGGATCGGATATCTGTCCGGTCGTCACGATTGAGAGGCACCTTTCCACCCGGGCCTCCGGTCGGCTGGACGAGGCGCGAGGCCGGGCTGCCGTCCTCCCGGCGCCCGCGCTGCCCCGCCGGCCTGCTGCCGGTGGCGGTACGTCACGCTCCCCGCGTCACACTGTCACGTTGACTGCCCTCTGACACTTTGCACAGACTCTTTGCACAGGGACACTCTGCACCGTGGGAGCGTCGCCGCGCTGCCTTTTCCGGATGCTCCACCGGAGAAGTGCACTCGTGTGTGTACTGGCATCCGAGAATATGCGTGATCACTCCGCCATGGGGTCCGTTTTCGGCCAACTCGTGGTGGTTGGCCGGAGCTGCCCCCCACCCCGGGAGCGCGGGGTTGCGGGCCGGGGTGGTGCGGTGCGACCCCGCGCGCCGGGCAGTTCGGCCGTACGACCGCGCCGACCTGGGACTTCGTCGATCCGTGAGCGGACTTCCGGGCGTTTATCGAACGTCAATCGGTCCGGTGCACAGTGGTGTCAGCGCCGGGGAAGCGTTGAAGGCGCTCCCGCAGCCGGGGGGCTGCGGGAGCGCCGAACGCCTACGGGAAGGTCTCCAGGGGGGCGATCGGGGGATTGGAGACCTACGGCGCGGGGGGAGAGAGGGGCTCGGTGTGCTGCTGGGAGATGAGGTCCGCCACGGGGGAGGCCTCGGGCACACCGAGCCGCGTGAAGACGGCGTGGGCCTCCCGCAGGCACGCCAGTCCACGGGCGGGCTGGGCGAGGCCGAGCAGCGCCCCGCCCAGCGCGGCGTTGGCGAGGCCCTGGCAGTAGGCGGAGTCCATCTCGTGCCCGATGGCGAGGGACTCCTCCGCCGTCTCGGCCGCCTCGGCCTGCTGGCCGGCGGCGAGGAGGGACGAGGAGAGGCGGGCGAGGGTGTAGCCCTCGCGCAGCCGGTTCTGCTGGGACTGGTAGAGCCGGTGCGACTCGCGCAGGTGCTCGGCGGCGGTGGCCGGGTCGTCGGCGGAGGAGAGGACGACACCGAGTTGGTAGAGCGTGTCGGCCAGGCAGGGGCCGTTCTTGGACGCGCGGGCGGTGCCGACGGCGTCCGTGACGGAGCGGACGGCCGTTTCGAGCATGCCGAGACCGAGCTGGGCCCGGGCCATGTTGCCGAGCAGCCGGGCCTCGCCGATCGGTGCGCCGACCACGCGGCTGATGGCGAGGGCCAGTTCGAAGAACGGCAGCGCTTCGGCGGGCCGGTTGGCCAGGCTGAGGATGATCCCCAGGTCGTTGGCGGCGGCGGAGCGCAGGACGGTCATGTCCTCGGCGTCCTGGAGGTCCAGGCTCTTGCGCAGGGACTGCTCGGCGCTCTGGAAGTCGTTGGTGATCGACTGCAGCGTGCCGAAGGCGAAGTGCACCCGGGCGAGGGCGGCGGAGTCCGCGTGCGAGGTGGCGTTCCGGTCGGCGGCTTCCAGCATGTGGCGCACCCGGGAGCCGTGCGTCGGGTCCTCGACCAGGCTGTTCAGGACGATCAGCAGGTCGACGGCGGGCCGCAGCAGTTCGCTCGGTCCCTGGACGGCGGCCTCGACCGAGCTGAGCAGCAGGGCGGTCTCGGTCCGCAGCCACTCCTGGGCGAAGTCGCTGGTGATCAGCGGGATGCCGATCGACGCGGGCGGGTTCAGCGGCTCGGGCAGCTGGTCGTCGGGCTCGACGGCCTGCGCCGCGTTGCGGACGGTCGCGAGCAGCAGGTCGAGCAGGCGCCGGAGGGCGGCCTGCTGTTCCCCGGTGTCGTCCGCCCGCTCGTTCTGCCGCTGCGCGTACAGCCGGAGCAGGTCGTGGTACCGGTAGCGGCCCGGCGAGAAGGTCTCCAGCATGTTGGCCTCGACGAGGGCCTCGGCGAGGTCCTCCGCCTCGGTCTCCTCGACGCCGAGCAGCGCCGTCACCGCCGCCAGCGGCAGGTCGGGCGAGTCCACGACCGAGAGCAGCCGGAAGGCGCGGGCCTCGGCGGCGGACAGTTGCCCGTAGCCGAGGCCGATGGTGGTTTCCACGGCGAGGTTGCCCAGTTGGAGTTCGTCCAGGCGGCGCCGTTGGTCGGCTAAGCGGCGGGCGAGGTCCGAGACGCTCCACCGGGGCCGGCTGGCGAGCCGGGCGGCGGCGATGCGGACGGCGAGCGGAAGGAATCCGCAGGCGGTCACGACCGCCATGGCCGCGTCGGGTTCGGCGGCGACGCGCTGGTCGCCGACGATCGCGGAGAAGAGCGCCAGCGCCTCCTCGGGCGTCAGCTCCTCGACGTCCACGAGGTGCGCGCCGGGGATGCCGGCCAGCCGGGAACGGCTGGTGGCGAGCACGGCGCACCCGGAGACGCCCGGGATGAGCGGTTGGATCTGCTCGGCGTCCTGGGCGTTGTCGAGCAGGATCAGCATCCGCCGGCTGGCGAGCAGCGACCGGTAGAGGGCCGCGCGCTGCTCCAGCGAGTCGGGGTTCTCGGTGACGCCGAGGGCGTGCAGGAAGTCGCCGAGCACCACGGCCGGATCGGCGGGCGAGGCGCCCGCGCCCCGGAGGTCGACGTACAGCTGCCCGTCCGGGAACTCGGCGCGGACCCGGTGGGCGACGTGCACGGCGAGGGTGGTCTTGCCGACGCCGCCGATGCCGGCCAGCGAGGTGACGACCACCGCCTGGCCGGTGGCGTTCATGAGGACGGTGGAGAGGTCGGCGACCATCTCCGAGCGTCCGCTGAAGTCGGAGACGTCCGCCGGCAGTTGGGCCGGGGCGGGTTGTGCGGCCGGGCCGTCCTCGCGGGCGACGGGCACGGGTGCGGTGACGGCCGGCAGGGTCAGCGCCGGGTCGGCCGCGAGGATGCGGGCGTGCATCGCGGAGAGCCCCGAGCCCGGCTCGACGCCGAGTTCGTCGATCAGCAGCTTGCGGGTGTCGGTGTAGACGCCGAGCGCCTCGGCCTGCCGCCCGCACCGGTAGAGCGCGAGCATCAGCAGTTCGCGCAGCCGCTCCCGGAGCGGGTGTTCGGCGGTGAGCGAGTTCAACTCGCCGACCACCTCGGCGTGCAGGCCGATGTCGAGCGCGATCGTGCACCGGTCCTCGGTGACGGCGATCTGCCGCTCGGCGAGCCGGAGTCGCTGCGCGTCCGCGTACGGGCCGGGGACGCCGGTGAGCGGGCGGCCGGCGAACAGGCCGAGCGCGCGGACCAGGAGGTGGTGGGCCTTGTCGAGGTCGCCGCCGGCGCGGGCGGTCGCGGCCTCGGTGGCGAGCTGCTCGAAGACGGTCAGGTCGAGGGCCCGGCCCGGGATGTGCAGGGCGTAGCCGTCGGCGACCGAGATCAGCAGCTCGGCGGGCGCGCGCACTTCGCGGCGGGGCTCGATGACCGTGCGCAGCCGGGACACGTAGGTCCGCAGCGCCGCGATGGCCTGGGCCGGCGGCCGGTCGCCCCAGAGGCCGTCCACCAGGTCCTGGGTGGTGACCGGGCGTCCGGCGTGCAGCAGGAGGGTGGTGAGGACGGCCTGTTGCTGGGGAGAGCCGAGTGCGAGCTGCTTGCCGTCGAGCCAGGCCTGGACCGGACCGAGTACCTGGAAGCGCAGCGCCGGTGCAGGCGGCGTCTCCCGAAACTCCATGAAGTCCCCCGATGGCCTGGTGTCGATGATCCCGGTAGGGCGCTCGGCGGTCCGCCGTTGTGTGGTGGCTTCAGCTTAGGCGGAGGGCCGACTCTGCCGGACGGCACGGTAAGCCGCACGATGTTTATCGGACATTTAATCAACCCTACGATACTGACCGCGGGCCCGCGCCAAGCCGGTGGGGCAGAAGACATGTGATGACCGAAAGGCAGCCGCCCATGGCCAACAACCAGAGCGAGACCCCCGCGCCGACGACGCCGGCCGAGGACGCCGTCTCCGTGGAGGCGGGCGAGGCCGTCGAGGGCGCGGTGGCCGCGACCTCGAACCCGGCCGAGTACACCGAGCCGACCGCCGCGCAGAAGGCGGACCTGGAGGACGACCTCTTCGGCGACGAGGCCGCGTACGTGGTGGAGCCCGACGCTTCGGCCGACGGCGTGCACGGCACGGACCGCGAGCCGCAGGGCATCATCTCCAGCCACCCGTAGGCGCGGACGCTCCGCACCCGCCGCTCACCAGGGGGGAACCCGCGTGAACAGGCTCCGTCGCCTCGCGGTCGTCGCCGTCTCGACGATCGTGGTGACCACCGGCTGTGTCGTGACGGCCGCCGGCGCCTCCGCCGGCATCATCACCGGTCACCCGTAGCCCACCAGCACCCGAGTGCCCCACCCCGCAGGACGGGGTGGGGCACTCGCCGTCCCGCCCGTGACCGCTCCGGCCGGCGCGGGTGCCGGGCCGGCCGGTGGAGGTCACCAGCCGCCCGCGGCGGCGGTTGAGGCGCCCGGCCCCGTCCGGTGCTCCGGCGGGCGCCCGCGGTCGGGTTCGGGGGCGTGTCTGCCGGTGCCCCGTGGCCGGATCTCACCGTCCGTCCTGCCGGTCCGTTCGGCCTGCCGCCCGATCCGGCCCCGGACCGCCGGTCCGGTGTCCCCGGCCCCGGTACCGCAGGGTCGTTCGTGTCCGGCGGCCCCGAGCGCCCCGAGCGCCGCGAGGGACGCCCCGGCGCCGGCCGGGCCGATGTGCCCGGGGTCGGCGGTCCACTCGCAGCCGCCGTCCGGGGGGCGGAGATAGTGCTCCCCGCCGATGGTGTCCATGTAGATGCCGGTGCGTCCGGTCCTGGTGTCGAGGACGAGTTCACCCACTCGCGGCCGGTAGGCCGCGGCATTGCGCTTACGGGTGCTCACCGCAGTGCTCCTTGCTCCGGTGCGGGCGCGGCGCCGGTGCGGCCGCCCCTGGTCGCTGTCGTGGCTTGGCTCGGTTCGGCTCTGCTCGGCGACTACCCAGCATCTCTAGAGAAGCTAATATCTCTAGAGATGTCAACGGCCTGACCGGTCCGATCGGCTTACCGGAGGCCGCGAACGCGCCTACGATTTCCGGCGAGGACGAGGGAGCAGGCGATGGCCGGCAGCAGTGGCGACAAACAGCCCAAGTACCAACGGATCGCCGACACCCTGAAGGCGGCCATCGACGCGGGCGAGTACCGCGCCGGCGACCGGCTACCGGGCGAGAACGACCTCATGGACGCGTACAGCGTGGCCAGGATGACGGCCCGTCAGGCGCTCGGCGTCCTGCAGAGCGAGGGCATCGTGGAGGCGCGCAGGGGCTCGGGGGTGTTCGTCCGGGACTTCCGGCCGCTGCGGCGGCGCGGGATCCAAAGGCTCGCGCAGGGGCAGTGGGGGTCCGGCCGCTCGATATGGTCGGCGGACATCGACCGGCGGAACCTGGTCGTCGACCAGGTCTCGGTCACCGAGCAGGGGGCGCCGGACCACGTGGCGCGGGTGCTGGGCGTCGACCCGGGTGCGCCGATGTGCGTGCGGCACCGGCGGTTCGTCCTGGACGGCAAGCCGGTGCTGCTGTCGACGTCCTACCTGCCGGCCGGCCTGGTCGCGGGGACGGCGATCACCCGCGAGGACACCGGCCCGGGCGGCACGTACGCGCGGCTGGCGGAGATCGGGGCCAAGCCGGTGCACTTCCGCGAGGAGGTCCGGTCCCGGATGCCCGGCGCGGAGGAGGCCGCGCGGCTGGAGCTGTCGGCGGGCACCCCGGTGATCCTCATCTGCCGGACGGCCTTCGCCGACGAGGGCCAGGTCGTCGAGCTGAACGAGATGATCCTCGACGCCGCGTCCTACGTGCTGGAGTACGACTTCGACGCGTGACCCCGGCGGCCCCGGCGGCGGCACAGGAACCGCCGGAACCGGCGGCACGCCGACGGCGACGCCCCGGTCGCGGGGTGCGCGACCGGGGCGTCGTCCGGGTGTCCGGGTGTCCGGGTGTCCGTCTACTCCTTGGAGCGGACCCGCAGGCTGGTGATCAGCGGGCCCTCGGTGGTCTCCCGGAAGAAGTCGTTGCCCTTGTCGTCCACCACGACGAACGCCGGGAAGTCCTCGACCTCGATCCGCCAGACGGCCTCCATGCCCAGCTCGGCGTACTCCAGGACCTCGACCTTCTTGATGCAGTCCTGGGCGAGGCGGGCGGCCGGGCCGCCGATGGAGCCCAGGTAGAAGCCGCCGTGCTCGGCGCAGGCGTCGGTGACCTGCTTGGAGCGGTTGCCCTTGGCCAGCATGACCATCGAGCCGCCGGCGGCCTGGAACTGGTCGACGTAGGAGTCCATCCGGCCGGCGGTCGTCGGGCCGAACGAACCGGAGGCGAAGCCCTCGGGGGTCTTGGCCGGGCCGGCGTAGTACACCGGGTGGTCCTGGAGGTACTTGGGCATGCCCTCGCCGGCGTCCAGGCGCTCCTTGATCTTGGCGTGCGCGATGTCGCGGGCGACGACGAGCGTGCCGGTGAGCGAGAGCCGGGTCTTCACGGGGTACTTGGACAGCTCGGCCCGGATCGAGGACATCGGCTGGTCGAGGTCGATGCGGACCACGTCGTCGTCGAGGTGGTCGTCGGTGGTGTCCGGCAGGTACTTGGCCGGGTCGGTCTCCAGCTGCTCCAGGAAGACGCCCTCGGCGGTGATCTTGCCGAGCGCCTGGCGGTCCGCCGAGCAGGAGACGGCCATCGCGACCGGCAGCGAGGCGCCGTGGCGCGGCAGGCGGACGACGCGCACGTCGTGGCAGAAGTACTTGCCGCCGAACTGGGCGCCGATGCCGATCTTCTGGGTCAGCTCGGTGACCTTGGCCTCCAGCTCCAGGTCCCGGAAGCCGTGCCCGGTCTTCGCGTCGCCCTCGGTCGGCAGCTGGTCGAGGTAGTGCGCGGAGGCGTACTTGGCGGTCTTCAGCGCGAACTCGGCGCTGGTGCCGCCGATCACGATCGCCAGGTGGTACGGCGGGCAGGCCGCGGTGCCGAGCGAGCGGATCTTCTGCTCCAGGAAGGCGAGCATGCTCGCCTCGTTGAGGATCGCCTTGGTCTCCTGGTACAGGTACGACTTGTTGGCGGAGCCGCCGCCCTTGGCCATGAAGAGGAACTTGTAGGCGTCGCCGTCGGTGGCGTACAGCTCGATCTGGGCCGGCAGGTTGTTGCCGGTGTTCCTCTCGTCCCACATGGTGACCGGGGCCATCTGGGAGTACCGCAGGTTGAGCTTGGTGTACGCGTCGAAGACGCCGCGCGCGACGGCGGCCTCGTCGCCGCCGGACGTCAGCACGTTCTGGCCGCGCTTGCCCATGACGATGGCGGTGCCGGTGTCCTGGCACATGGGCAGGATGCCGCCGGCCGAGATGTTGACGTTCTTCAGCAGGTCCAGCGCGACGAAGCGGTCGTTGGGGCTGGCCTCCGGGTCGTCCAGGATGCGGCGCAGCTGGGCGAGGTGGGCGGGGCGGAGGTAGTGCGAGATGTCGTGCATCGCCTCGGCGGTGAGCAGCCGCAGGGCCTCGGGCTCGACCTGGAGGAAGGTGCGCCCGCCGGCCTCGAAGGTGGAGACACCCTCGGAGGTGAGCTTGCGGTAGGGGGTCGGGTCAGCGCCCAGGGGGAGCAGGTCGCTGTACTCGAAGTCTGGCGTGGGAGCCATCGGGGCGGTCCTTAGGTATCCAGTGTTCCGGCTGCGTCGGCGAAGCACCCTCAAGGGCGGAAGCACCCTCAAGGGTAGGACCCGCGCGAACGAAGCACGCGGACAGGTAAGCCTGCGTGACCGGCGTCACCCGCACGTGCGTACGAGGCTTGCCCCGGTGGCTAGGCTTGCCCCGTGGACAACTCGCCGTCGATGGACGATCAGAAGGACGACCGGGGGGCGTCGCCCGTGCCGCGGGGGCAGTCGCCGATACCGATGACCAAGCCGGCGGCGAAGCCGCCCGCCGGAGCCGGCCACGCGCCGGTGGCGCAGGCCGAGATGCGGGCCTCGGACGCCGACCGCGAACGGGTGGCGGAGCTGCTGCGCGACGCCTACGCCGAGGGGCGGTTGGACGTCGACGAGCACGCCGAGCGGATCGAGGCGGCCTACTCCGCCAAGACCGTCGGCGAACTCGTGCCGCTCACCCGGGACCTCCCGGTGCACACGGAGGTCTCCTTCGAGAAGCCGCCGCTGGGTTCCGCGGCCGGCGGCGCCCCGCGCCAGAACGGCCCGGTGCGGCTGCCGGCCCGGACGGAGGCGCCGACGATGCTGGCGGTCTTCGGCGGATCGTCCCGCAAGGGCCGCTGGCGGGTGGGGTCGAACCTGCGGGCGGTGGCGATCTTCGGCGGGGTGGAGATCGACCTGACCGACGCCGTCTTCGAGTCGCCCGAGGTGGTGATCGAGGTGGTGGCGATCTTCGGCGGGGTGGAGATCAAGGTGCCGGAGAACGTCAGCCTGCACGGCAGCGGCGTCGGCATCTTCGGGGGCTTCGACGTCAAGGAGCAGACCGCCGCCGATCCCTACGCGCCGGTGGTGCGGGTGAAGGGCACCGCGGTCTTCGGCGGCTGCGAGGCGAAGCCGCGCAAGGGCAAGAAGCTCAAGGAGTGGGTGCGCAAGCAGCTCGGCGCCGACTGATTCGCGTACGGAGCGCGTTCCGTGTGCCCGGCCGGAGTCAACTCCCGGCCGGGCACTCGACGTTGCCTCGGGTGCACGCTGTAGTCGATTGCGTGCAGTGTGCATGAATCGCGGCGCCGTGGGGTAGTTCCTCTGGCACATCGCTTCTTGTACGGCTGCGTACCGGAGGCGGCCTGAGGCCGGCCCGGGGGGTGTGAGGAACGGGGGCCCGCAGCCCGCAGGGGAGCGAGCTTCCCCGTGTCCGAGAGCCTCGTCAGGAGTACGGCCGTGCTGCATCCGATCGAGTCCCGCACCACCTCGCCCGCCGCCCCGTCGTCGGCCACGCCGCCGTCCGCCGCCGCCTCTCCGGTGGTCGCGGCGGCCCGGCTGCTGGAACGGCGTCCGGCTCCGCAGCCTGCGGGTGAGGACAATCCGTGGCACACCGCCGCGGCCTGCCGGCGGGACGAGGTGGGCCTGTTCTTCGCACCGTCGAAGGAGCCGACGGCCGCCCGGCTGTCGCGCGAGGAGCAGGCGAAGCAGGTGTGTGCCCGCTGCCCGGTGCTCCTGGAGTGCCGGGAGCACGCGCTGGCGCAGCCGGAGCCGTACGGGGTGTGGGGCGGTCTGACGGCGGCCGAGCGGCGGGTCGTGCTGGCGCGCCGCCGCCGCCGTGACGTGGAACTGTGCGAGACGGCCCGGGTGCCTGCTCCGCGCCGCCGGATCGCGGGCTGACGCCCGGTCGGGACCGCGAACGCCCGCGGCCTCGGCGAAGGGGGATTTCGCCGAGGCCGCGGGCGTGCGACGTCGTGTTCCGGCGCGTCGCCGGGCGCTGAGCCGTGTCGTGCGGCGCGGCTCGGTGCTCCCCGCGCCGCGTCGCGCTGCGCCGCGTGCGGGGAGCCGGGGGATCAGTTGGCGCGGTCGAAGTCGATCGCGCTGTAGGCCCGCAGCTTGGACAGCTTGTGGGTGGAGTGGATCTCCCGGATGGTGCCGCTCTTGGAGCGCATGACCAGCGAGCTGGTGGTGGCGGTCTCCTGGCGGTAGTGCACCCCGCGCAGCAGCTCGCCGTCGGTGATGCCGGTGGCGACGAAGAACACGTTCTCGCCGCTGACCAGGTCGTCGGTGCTGAGCACGCGGTCGAGGTCGTGGCCCGCGTCGACGGCCTTCTGGCGCTCGGCGTCGTCCTTGGGCCAGAGGCGGCCCTGGATCACGCCGCCCATGCACTTCATCGCGCAGGCCGCGATGATGCCCTCGGGGGTGCCGCCGACGCCCATCAGCAGGTCGACGCCGGTGCCCTCGCGGGCGGCCATGATGGCGCCCGCGACGTCTCCGTCGGAGATGTACTTGATCCGGGCGCCCGCCTCGCGGATCTCCCGGATCAGGCCCTGGTGGCGCGGGCGGTCGAGGACGACCACGGTCACGTCCTCGACGGCGATGCCCTTGGCCTTGGCGACCCGGCGGATGTTGACGGCGGTCGGGGCGGTGATGTCGACGAAGTCGGCCGCCTCGGGCCCGGTGACGAGCTTGTCCATGTAGAAGACGGCGCTCGGGTCGAACATGGTGCCGCGGTCGGCGACGGCCAGCACGGCGACGGCGTTGTTCATGCCCTTCGCGGTGAGGGTGGTCCCGTCGACCGGGTCCACCGCGACGTCGCACTCGGCGCCGGTGCCGTCGCCGACCCGCTCGCCGTTGTACAGCATCGGGGCCTCGTCCTTCTCGCCCTCTCCGATGACGACGATGCCGTTCATCGAGACGGTGGAGACGAGGGTGCGCATGGCCTTGACGGCGGCGCCGTCGGCGCCGTTCTTGTCGCCACGGCCGACCCAGCGGCCGGCGGCCATCGCGGCCGCCTCGGTGACCCGGACGAGTTCGAGTGCGAGGTTCCGGTCGGGCGCCTCCGGCGCCACCTCGAGGGAGCTGGGAAGGTTGTGCGGGTACTGCGTGGTCATCGTCGTTACCTCTCTGTACGCGACGGCCAGTGAGCGCCCGACTACTGCCTGGTCGAACGCCGTGGTGAGGGTCCTGCGATCGTATCTGCCCACGAGATGACTGTCTGTGGCGCGGGTCGCCACGGGCCGACGGGACCGGCAGGTCCGGCCCCCGTTCACCCGTACGCGGATACCCCCGGGTGGTGCCCGCGGGGGGTCGATGAGTCACCATGTGGGGGTGGCAGGAGAGAGCAAGGGCATGAGGGGCCGGCAGACCGTGCGGGACATGGTCCTGTCGATGCTGGCGGTCGGCGCGGTGGTCTGGGTCGGGTACCTGTTCCTCCCGCACGACGCGGGCGGCGACGGGGTGCGGACGGTCGAGTACAAGGTGGCCGCGGCCTCGGCGAAGCGCGCCGCGCCGTACCCGCTGCTCTCCCCGGAGGGCCTTCCCGCGCAGTGGCGGGCCACGTCGGTGTCCTACAGCCCGGCGTCGCTCGGCGGCGGCAAGGGCAACGCCTGGCACCTGGGCTTCGTCACCCCGTCCGGCCAGTACGCGGCGGTGGAGCAGAGCGACGCCCCGCGTGACGCGGTGCTCGACTCCGCGGTGGCGGGCGGCAAGCCGGACGGCACCGCGGAGGTCGCCGGCCGGACCTGGGAGCGGCTGCAGGGCGCCAAGTCCCGTGCGATCGCCGTCCAGGAGGGCGGCGGCACCACCGTCCTGACCGGCACCGCCTCCTACGAGGAGCTGGCGGAGCTGGCGCAGGCGCTCAAGTAGCCCGCCGGCCGGCCCCGCCCCGTCGGCCCCGCTCCACCCGGAGCGGTGGGGCCGCGGGCCGCAGGGCCTCCCCGGACGACGAGAAGGGCCCCGCACCGGTGTGCGGGGCCCTTCTCGTCGTCTCCGTCAGGCTCAGACGGTGGTGACGACCTGCTCGAAGGAGAGGCGCGGGGAGCGCGGGTACCAGGCGTCCTCGCCCGGCTTGCCGATGTTCACCACGGCCAGCACCGAGTGCTCGCCGTCGGAGAAGAACTCCTTGTTGATGCCCTCGGCGTCGTAGCCGGTCATCGGGCCCGCGGCCAGGCCGGCGGCGCGGACGCCGACGATGAAGTAGCCGGCCTGCAGGGCGCCGTTCATCAGGGCGGAGGCCTCGCGGACCGGGCGCTCGCCGAAGAAGGCGTCCTTCGCCTGCGGGAAGTGCGGGAACAGGGTCGGCAGCTCCTCGTGGAACTCGTTGTCCACGGCCAGGATCGCGGTCAGCGGCGCGGCGGCGGTCTTGGCCTTGTTGCCGTCCGACAGGTGC
Source organism: Kitasatospora sp. NPDC002965 (assembly GCF_040611255.1). Taxonomy (NCBI): domain Bacteria; kingdom Bacillati; phylum Actinomycetota; class Actinomycetes; order Kitasatosporales; family Streptomycetaceae; genus Kitasatospora; species Kitasatospora sp. NPDC002965. The sequence goes on from NZ_JBEXNT010000040.1 coordinate 23,341, forward strand.
TGGACCAGGCGCTCGCGACCCTCGGTGGAGCGGACCAGGACGACGCGCAGCGGCTGCTGGTTCAGCGCGGTCGGGCCGAACTTGACCAGCTCGTAGATGGCCTGGATCTGCTCGTCGGAGACCGGCTCGTCGGTGAAGGTGTTGGCGGTGCGGGCCTCGCGGAACAGGAGGTCCTGAGCGGCGGCGTCGAGAACCAGGGCGTCGGTGGTCATGTGCTTCTGCACCTCATGGGGAGGAAGGAACGGGGTCCGTGTCGCGTGACCGGCTCCCGCCGGTCATTCGGTCCCAACATGAGTGAAGTTTCAACTGTTCCCCGGGTTTCAGGTGACCTGTGTCACTCCCCGGGCGGCGGGCCCTCCGGGGCGTCCTCCCCGGCCGCCAGGGCGGCGTCCAACCGGGCCCGGGCGCCGTCCAGCCAGCGCTGGCAGACCTTCGCCAGCTGCTCGCCGCGCTCCCACAGCGCCAGCGACTCCTCCAGCGAGGTGCCGCCGTTCTCCAGCTGCCGGACCACCTCCAGCAGCGCGTCCCGCGCGTGCTCGTACCCCAGCGCGTCGTCCGCGACGGGGGCCGCGGCCGGAGACGTCGTCGCGTCCTGCTCCTGATCTGCCATGGGAGCCAGCGTAGGGGGCCGGGCCGACAGCGCGGGGACCCGCCCGCCGCGTCCCCCGCCCGCCGCGCCGCTACCCCCCGGCGCCGCCCGCCGCCGTGACGTCGAACCCGCCGCCCGCGACCCGCGCGTGCAGTCCCTCCCCGGCCGCGACCTGCGCCGGATCCGTCACCACCGTGCCGTCGCCGCGCTGCAGCACCGCGTAACCGCGCTCCAGGGTGGCCGACGGGGAGAGCGCGACCACCCGGGCCAGGGTGTGCCCGAGGTCGGTCTGCGCGTGGTCGAGCCGGTGCCCGAGCGTGCGCCGGGCCCGCTCCAGCAGACCGGCCACCTCCTGGCCGCGGCCGTCCAGCATCCGGTGCGGCGCGGCCAGCACCGGGCGGCTGCGCACGCCGTCCAGCCCGTGCTGCTCCCGGTCCACCCGGCCGACCACGTGCCGCCGCGCCCGGTCGCGCAGCTGCCGGATCCTGGCCAGCTCCTCGCCGACGTCGGGGACCACCCGTTTGGCCGCATCGGTCGGCGTGGACGCGCGCAGGTCGGCGACGAAGTCCAGCAGCGGCTGGTCCGGCTCGTGCCCGATCGCGCTGACCACCGGTGTCCGGGCGGCGGCGACCAGCCGGACCAGTCCCTCGTCCGAGAAGGGCAGCAGGTCCTCCACGCTGCCGCCGCCCCGGGCCACGACGATCACGTCGACCTCTGGGTGCTCGTCCAGCTCGCGCACCGCCGCGCTCACCCGCTCGACCGCGCTGACGCCCTGCACCGGCACGTTGCGGACCTCGAAGCGGACGGCCGGCCAGCGTCGCCGGGCGTTCTCCAGGACGTCCCGCTCGGCCGCCGAGCCCCGGCCGGTGACCAGCCCGACGCACTGCGGGAGGAACGGCAGCGGCTTCTTCCGGTCCGCCGCGAACAGGCCCTCGCCGGCCAGCCGTCGCTTCAGCTGCTCCAGCCGGGCCAGCAGCTCGCCCAGCCCGACCAACCGGATCTCCGCCGCCCGCAGCGAGAGCTGTCCGCGCGCGGCGTACCACTCCGGCTTGGCGTGCACGATCACCCGCGACCCCTCCTGCACGGCGTCCGCGACCTGGTCGAAGACGGAGCGGAAGCACGTCACGGTGAGCGAGACGTCCGCCTGCGGGTCGCGCAGCGTCAGGAACACCACGCCCGCGCCCGGACGCCGGCTGAGCTGGGTGATCTGCCCCTCCACCCAGACCGCGCCGAGCCGGTCGATCCAGCTCCCGATCAGCGCGGAGACCTTGCCGACCGGGATCGGTGCTTCGGGGGAACTGGGGTTGGCCATGCGTACGAGGCTAGCGGCGCCCGGCGACACCGCACCCCGTCGTCGCGTCCGGCCGCCCGGACCGCCGCCGGCACCGCGCCCCCGCCGGGACACCGCGCCGGCACACCGCGCCCCCGGCCGGGCGCGGGACTCAGCGGCGGATGCCCGCGCCGGAGGCGCCCTGGACGACGAGGACCATGAATCCCACGGCCAGCCAGACCAGCCCCACCACCTGGGCCGTCCCCGAAGCCTCGAACACCACCGCCCCGATCACCACCACGCCCAGCACCGGCACCACGACGTGCCGCAGCCAGTCCCGCGAGTGGTGCTTGACCGCGTACCAGCCCACCACCGAGGCGTGCAGCAGCGCGAACGCGGTGAGCGCCCCGATGTCCACCACCGAGGTCAGCCGGTCCAGCCCGTCGTCGCGCCCGGCCGCCCAGACCGCCGCCGCCAGGGTGATCGCCGCCGCCACCAGCAGCGCCCGGCGCGGCACCGCGGTCTTCGGGTCGACGACGCCCAGGAAGCGCGGCAGCCGCCCGCCCCGGCCCATCGCGTAGACCAGCCGGGCGGCCGCGGCCTGCCCGGCGAGCGCCGCGAAGGCCGCGCCGATCGCCTTGCTCGCCGCGACCAGGACGTGCAGCCAGTGCCCGACCCCGCTCTCCACCGTGTCGTAGAACGCCGACCCCTGGGCCGCGGGGTCCGCCGCCAGCTGCTGCGGGGCGAGCGGCTCCAGCAGCGCCGCCAGGTAGGTCTGCGTCACGAACAGCACCCCGGACACCACCAGGCACCACAGCACCGCTCTGGCCACCGCCGCCGAGGCGCCGACCGCCTCCTCCACGAAGGTCGCGATCGCGTCGAAGCCGAGGTACGAGAGGACGGCCACCGAGACGGCCGAGAGCACGGCCGCCGCCGAGAAGTCGCCGACCGCGGTGAACGGCGTCGCCCAGCCGCGCTGCGCGCCGTCCCGGACGAGGACCACCACGGCCGCGACCACGAAGACCGCCAGCACGGCGATCTCCATGGCCAGCACCGCGAAGCCGACCACCGCCGCCGTCCGCACCCCGGCGAGGTTCAGCGCGGTGGTCACCACCACCGCCAGCGCCGTCCACACCCAGCGCGAGACGTCCGGGACCAGCGAGTTCAGCGCGATGCCGGAGAAGAGGTACGCGACCGCGGGGATCAGCAGGTAGTCGAGCATCGCCATCCAGCCGGCGATGAACCCCGGCCCCTCGCCGAGCCCGGCCCGTGCGTAGGCGAACACCGACCCGGTCTGCGGCACCGCCCGCACCATCTGGGCGTACGAGAAGGCGGTGAAACCCATCGCGACGGTCGCCACCAGGTAGACGGCGGCGACCGCGCCGTGACTCTTGGCGTCCAGCACCCCGAACACGCCGACCGGGGCCATCGGGGCGATGAACAGCAGCCCGTAGACCATCAGATCGCGGACGCTCAGGCTGCGCCGCAGCCCGCCGGACTCGACTCGCTCGCTCATAGCTTCCACATTTGAGCACCCGTGACCGAATCCGGCCGGAAGGCGGCTCACGTCGGCGCGGCACGGCTCCGCCCGTACGATGGAGCCATGTCGTCCAACACCGCGCAGCGCCGTGTCCTGCTCGCCGCCCCCCGGGGCTACTGCGCGGGCGTCGACCGCGCCGTGATCGCCGTCGAGAAGGCCCTGGAGCAGTACGGGGCACCCATCTACGTGCGCAAGCAGATCGTCCACAACAAGTACGTGGTGCAGACCCTGGAGAAGAAGGGCGCGATCTTCGTCGACGAGACGGAGGAGGTGCCCGAGGGCTCGATCGTGGTGTTCTCGGCACACGGCGTCGCACCCTCCGTCCACGACGAGGCCCGGGCCGGCAAGCTCGCCACCGTCGACGCGACCTGCCCGCTGGTCACCAAGGTGCACAAGGAGGCCGTGCGCTTCGCCGACGAGGGCTACGACATCCTGCTGGTGGGCCACGAGGGTCACGAGGAGGTCGTCGGCACCATGGGGGAGGCCCCGGACCGGATCCACCTGGTGGACGGCGCCGAGGACGTCGCCCAGGTCCGGGTCCGCGACGAGTCCAAGGTCGTCTGGCTCTCCCAGACCACGCTCTCCGTGGACGAGACCATGGCCACCGTCGGCGAGCTGAAGCGGCGCTTCCCGCTGCTGGTCAGCCCGCCCAGCGACGACATCTGCTACGCCACCCAGAACCGCCAGGTGGCCGTCAAGCAGCTGGCCCCCGAGACCGACCTGCTGATCGTGGTCGGCTCCAAGAACTCCTCCAACTCCGTCCGTCTGGTGGAGGTCGGGCTGGAGTACGGCGCCAAGGCCGCCCACCTGGTGGACTTCGCCGAGGAGATCCAGGAGTCCTGGCTGGACGGCGTCACCACGGTCGGCCTGACCAGCGGCGCCTCGGTGCCGGAGATCCTGGTCGACGGCGTCCTGGAGTACCTGGCCGCGCGCGGTTACGACGACGTCTCCACCGTCAAGACCGCCGAGGAGCACCTGATCTTCTCGCTGCCCAAGGAGCTCCGCCGCGACCTGCGCGCGGAGGCCGCGGGCAAGCTCTGACCGACCGCAGCACGCCCGGGAGACCCGGTACCCGGACGGGTACCGGGTCTTTGCTGTGCGGGGCGGGTGGGCCTCTCGTAGTTTTGTGCACAACCATGCACAGGTCTGTGGACAACTTCGGCGGAGGGCAGTCGGACATGACGGCGGTATTCGGTGTGGACATCGGCGGATCGGGCATCAAGGGGGCCCCGGTCGACCTCGGCCGGGGGGTGCTCACCGAGGAGCGGCACAAGGTCCTCACCCCGCAGCCCTCGGCGCCCGAGGCGGTGGTCGCCGCCGTCCGCGAGGTGGTCAGACACTTCGACCACCGGGGACCGGTCGGCCTGACCTTCCCCGGGGTGGTCGTCAACGGACAGACCAGGACCGCCGCCAACGTCGACAAGGGCTGGATCGGCGTGGACGCCGCCGGCCTCTTCCGCGAGGCGCTCGACCTGCCCGCGGTGGTGCTCAACGACGCCGACGCGGCCGGTCTCGCCGAGACCACGCACGGCGCCGGCCGCGACCAGGAGGGCGTGGTGCTGGTCCTGACCTTCGGCACCGGCATCGGCAGCGCCCTCTTCGTGGACGGCGCCCTGGTGCCCAACACCGAACTCGGCCACCTGGAGGTGCGCGGCAAGGACGCCGAGCGGCGCGCCTCCTCGGCCGCCAAGGAGCGGCACGGGCTGAACTGGGAGCAGTGGGCCGGGCGGGTCGACGAGTACCTGGACGTGGTGGAGATGCTGTTCTCGCCGCAGCTGATCGTGATCGGCGGCGGGGTGAGCCGCAAGCACGAGAAGTTCCTGCCGCTGCTGCGCGGGCGCGAGGCGCGGGTCGTCCCGGCGGAGCTGCGCAACGACGCCGGGATCGTCGGCGCGGCCATGGCGGCGGCGCGGGCCTCCGCCTGACCGCCCGGACCGGCCGCCGCGCGAACCGGCCGCCCGCGCGGTGAAGGCGGCCCGGGAAGGCGGGCCGGGAGCTCGTGCCGGGGACCGTGCGGGAGGCGGGCTGAGAAGTGGGAAACCGGTGGGAATCGGCTTCCCACTCCTCAGCGCGCGCGGTGGATCCGGTGCTGGGCCACGAACCGGGCGAGCACGATCACCGCGGCCAGGCCGGTGCCGGAGAACAGCCAGCCGGCCCGGGTGGCCAGGTTGGTCGCCAGCGCCACCACCTGGGCCGTCACGCCGGACGAGGTGACGGGACCGAACAGCAGCATCGCGACGGCGAAGGCGATCGGGCCGCTGATCGGGGCGGCCAGCAGGTCGGCGAACCGGACCCGGACGGCCAGCTGGAAGCAGATCGCCAGGTAACCGAGGCCGAACAGGACGCCGAGACCGCCGAAGGCCAGCCGGTCCAGGCCGGCGACCGCGACGGTCGTCACCAGCGCGGCCACCCCGGTGCCGACGGCCGTCAGCCGGGTCGGCCGGCCGGTCCGCCGCCGTCCGTAGAGCCGGCCGGCGATCCGGGCGCGCCCCGGGGGGCCGGACACGGGGCGTAGTCGGGAGGAGAGCGCGGCCTTCCCGGCGGCCCTCCCGGTGCCCTTCGCCGAGGGCTTCCCGCCGCCCCTCCCGTCCGGCTTCCCGGCGGGCCCGTCGGCGGTCTCGGGGGCCCGCCCGGGCCCGGGGACGGCGGCCCCGGCCGCGCCGTTCGGCGGTCGGCGTCTGGGCCCTGGCGGCTGGGTACGGATGCGCTGCTCCACCCACCCAACGTACGGTCCGATCATCGCCACACTGTGTAATGGGTCTCCGGGCCTTGTTCCGTGTCTCCGGACGGAGTACTGATGTGATCGTCGCTCAACTTCACCGGGGGTTCGTACGAGCGGCGGATTCGGCTTCGAACGGCTCCACCACGTGCGGCTCGACGTCCCCGCCGGGGCCCTCGCCGGCGGCGGCCGACGCCTGACCCGCTGCCCGTAGACTGGGGGATCGGCCCGTCCGGGGCCGGCCCAACTCCTCCAAGCCCACGGGACTGCGCTTCATGTCGCTCACGATCGGAATCGTCGGCCTGCCGAACGTCGGCAAGTCGACCCTGTTCAACGCCCTGACCAAGAACGACGTGCTGGCGGCCAACTACCCGTTCGCCACCATCGAGCCGAACGTCGGCGTCGTCGGCGTCCCGGACGAGCGGCTGACCAAGCTCGCCGAGATCTTCGGCTCGCAGCGCATCCTCCCGGCCACCGTCGACTTCGTCGACATCGCGGGCATCGTCCGCGGCGCCAGCGAGGGCGAGGGCCTCGGCAACAAGTTCCTCGCGAACATCCGTGAGTCCGACGCGATCTGCCAGGTCGTGCGCGCCTTCACCGACCCGGACGTCGTGCACGTGGACGGCAAGGTGTCGCCCAAGGACGACATCGAGACCATCCACACCGAGCTGATCCTGGCCGACCTCCAGACCGTCGAGAAGGTCCTGCCCCGGCTCCAGAAGGAGGCGCGCCTCAAGAAGGAGACCGCCCCCGTCCTGGCCGCCGCCGAGGCCGCCCAGGCGATCCTGGAGACCGGCAAGACCCTCTTCGAGGCCGGCTTCGACACCACCCCGATCCGCGAGCTGCACCTGCTGACGGCCAAGCCCTTCCTCTACGTCTTCAACGTGGACGAGGACGAGTTGGCCGACGAGGACTTCAAGAACGCCCAGCGCGCGCTGGTCGCCCCGGCCGAGGCCATCTTCCTCAGCGCCAAGATCGAGTCCGAGCTGATCGAGCTGGACGACGCCGAGGCCCTGGAGCTCCTCCAGTCCATGGGCCAGGAGGAGCCCGGCCTGGCCACCCTCGCCCGGGTCGGCTTCGACACCCTCGGCCTGCAGACCTACCTCACCGCCGGTCCCAAGGAAGCCCGCGCCTGGACCATCAAGAAGGGCGCCACCGCCCCCGAGGCGGCCGGTGTGATCCACACCGACTTCCAGAAGGGCTTCATCAAGGCGGAGATCATCTCCTTCGCCGACCTGGTCGAGACCGGCTCCATCGCCGAGGCCCGCGCCAAGGGCAAGGCCCGCATCGAGGGCAAGGAATACCTCATGCAGGACGGCGACGTCGTGGAGTTCCGCTTCAACGTGTGAGCGCACTGCTTTGAGCTAGCTTGATCTGTCGAATGCGCAGGTCGGACGGGGCCCGCCTCCTTGAGGCGGGCCCCGATCTCTTTTCCGTGCTGACTTGGTGCTGACTTCTTCGGCCCGTCGCGCCTGCCTGAGTGGTACGTTATGTGGTACCAGTCATGGAGGGAGTTCAGTCGATGTCGATCACTGCCAGCGAGGCGCGCAAGGCTCTCTTCCCGTTGATCAAGAAGGTCAACGACGATCACGAGGCCATTGAGATCGTCTCCAAGCACGGAAATGCCGTACTCGTCTCGGCCGAGGACTATGCCGCCTTGCGTGAAGGCTCCTACCTGTTGCGCTCGCCGGTGAACGCCCGCCGCTTGCTCAAGGCGTACGAGAACGCCCTTGGCGGCATAGGGCTTTCCGAGCGGGAGCTCATCGACCCTGATGCGGCGGATGGCGGGAAGGGTGCCGCGTGAGGCTCGTCTTCGAAGAGGGCGGCTGGGAGGACTACACGTCCTGGCTCAAGAACGACCGCAAGATGCTCGCCCGGATCAACAAGCTCATCGAGGACGTCCTGCGCGACCCGTTCGCCGGGATCGGCAAGCCCGAGCCGCTGAAGTACCACCTGCCGGGGGCCTGGTCGCGGCGGATCGACGATGAGCACCGCCTCGTCTACTTGGTGACGGACCGGGAGATCATCGTTCTGGCTGCCCGCTACCACTACTGATGGCTGGCTGCGAGTTCGATTCACCGTGCTGACTCGGGCCGCCAGGATCAACGTTTTCGCAGGTCACAGCGTTGTGGTGGAAGTTCCGCTTCAACGTGTGAGCGCAGTGCTTTGAGCTGGCTTGACCTGTCGAATGCGCAGGTCGGACGGGGTCCGCTCTCTCGGGGGCGGGCCCCTGGCTGGTTCCCGCGCCGACCCGGTGCCGATCTCCCCGGGTGGCGGCGTGTCTGCGGCGTGGTGACCGCCGAGGTCGCGAGGGGCCGGCTTCGGGGGCCGATCCCTTGCCCCTCCCGGACGGGGCCCGGGCGGGTGCCCTCGTCAGCCGACGGTGACGGTGATCGTGCCGTCCGGGCCGGGGGTGACGGTGACCGTCTCCAGGGTGGCCGCGTGGGCGGCGGGGCCGTGGGCGCCGGCGCGCGGGCCGATGCCGACGACGGGGACGCCGGCGGCCCGGGCGGCGGCGATGCCGGCCCCGGAGTCCTCGAAGGCGAGGCAGTCGGCGGGGGCGAAGCCCAGGGCGGCGGCGCCCTTGAGGAAGCCCTCCGGGTCGGGCTTGCTGGCGCCGACCGATTCGGCGGTGACCCGGACGGCCGGGAGCGGCAGGCCGGCGGCGGCCATCCGGACGGCGGCGAGCGGTTCGTCGGCGGAGGTGACGAGGGCGTGCGGGAGGCCGGCCAGGGCGGCGAGGAAGGCGGGGGCGCCGGGGATCGCGACGACGCCGTCGGTGTCGGCCTTCTCCTCGGCGAGCATCCGGTCGTTGTCGGCGAGGTTGAGCTCGACCGGGCGTTCGGGCAGCAGGGCGGCCATGGTGGCGTGGCCCTGGCGGCCGTGGGCGACGGCGAGTACCTCGGCCGGGTCGAGACCCTGCCCGGCGGCCCAGCGGTGCCAGCAGCGTTCGACCACGGCGTCGGAGTTGACCAGGGTGCCGTCCATGTCGAGCAGGAGGGCGCGGGTGGTGAAGGAGACGGGGGCGGCGGGCATGGGGCGGCTCCTCGCGGGGCGGATCGGTCAGGACCGAGAAAGGTGAGCTGATTGTTTAATAAGGATACAAAAGATTAGCTCACCAGGTGGGCGTTGACCGCCCGTGCCTCTTCGGCCAGCTCGGACAGCTCCACGACCTCGATCCCCGCGGCCTCCAGCAGCGCCGCGCCCCGGGTGTCGGCGACGAAGGTGGACGGCTCGCGCCAGGCCACCACCACTCGCGGGACCCCGGCCGCGATCAGCCGCCGGGCGCACGGCACGGGGCGGGAGGCGCGCTGCCCGCAGGGCTCCAGCGAGCTGTAGACGGTCGCGCCGCGGAGCCGGGGGTCGCCGGCCGGGAGCTTGCCGAGCGCGGCCTCCTCGGCGTGGTCGTGCGGGTCCGTCTCGCGGCTCCAGCCCTCGGCCAGCACCGTGCCGTCGGCTCCGACGACCACCGCGCCGACCGAGAACGCGGTGGCGGAGGGCGGGCAGCGGCGGGAGAGCTCGACCGCCCGGCGGAGGAAGGCGAGGTCGGCGGACGGGCGGGTGTCGGTCACGGGGCGGGCTCCTTCGGGGCGTACCTGAGCAGGACGACGTCGCCCACCGTACGGGCCTCCAGCAGTCGCATCCGGTGCGCCGATCCGCCGGGGAACGCCGCCGGGCCGACGAACCGCGGGGCGTCCGTGTCACCGACCAGCAGGGGGGCGACCACCAGGTGGAGCTCGTCGGCCAGGCCCTGGGCCAGGAACTGGGTGTGCACCCCGCTGCCGCCCTCGACCATCAGCCGGCGGACCCCGCGCGCGCCGAGGTCGTCCAGCACCGTGCCCAGCTCCACCGTCGGACCGAGTGCCACGACCTCGGCCAGCCCGGCCAGCTCCGGGCGCAGGGCGGTGGCGCCCCGGTCCGTGGTGTAGGCGAGCCGCTCGCCGCCGGTGTGCCAGAACCGGAGCGACCGGTCCAGCCGCCCGCTCGCGCTGAGCGTCACCTTCAGCGGGTACTCGGGGCGGCCGCCCGCGCGCCGGGCGGCCCGCCGGTCCGGGTCGTTGACCAGCAGCCGGGGGTTGTCCGCCCGCAGGGTGTTGCCGCCGACGAGGATCGCGTCGCACGCGGCGCGCTCCGCGTCGACCCGGTCGAAGTCGGCCGGGCCGGAGAGCAGCAGCCGCTCGGGGGAGGCGTCGTCGAGGTACCCGTCGAGTGACATCGCGGCACTCAGCAGGACGAAGGGGCGCGGGGCGGGCATCGTGGAACCGTTCTGTCGGGTGCCCGTCCACGGTACGGCCCCGGCGGGCGGGAGGGTCCGCGCGAGGGGCGGTGTTCGCCCGGTGGCCCGCTGCTGTCGGGGCGCCGTTCGCCGAAGGGCCCCACCCTGGTCCGGACCTCGCACCGCCCCACGTCGAAGGGCTGTCACCGTGTCCCGTCCGTCCCGCTCCAGCCGTCCGTCCGGTTCCTCCCGCCGCCTGCTGCCGCTCGCCGTCGCCGCGGCCGGGCTGCCGCTGCTCGCCCTGCCGGCCGGGCCCGTCTCCGCCGCGTCCTACGGCACGCCGACGATCACGCTCTCCGCCGCCTACCTGTCCGGCGCGGTCGGAGCGGCCGGCGACCCGACCGTCACCGTGACGGTGGCCCAGAGCGGCGCCGCGGCCTCCGCCCTGACCGTGGCCGCCACCGCGAGCACCCGCAGCACCGTGGCCCGGACCGGCGACGTCACCGTCGCCGGCACCGGCGCGGCCCGTACTCTCGCGGTCGCCGCGCGGGGCGTCGGCTACACCGACCTGACCGTGAAGGTGACCGGCCTGGGCGGCAAGACCGCGTCGAAGACGCTGCACTACGCGGCCTCGCCGGCGGTGCAGTTCGCGTCCGGGAGCCGTTACCTGACCGGCTCCAGCGACGCCTCGGCGGCGGTGGACGCGGGCGGCGGGTACGTGGTGGTGGCCGACGACGAGTCGAACGTGCTGCGGCTGTACGACCGGAACGCCTCCGGTGCGCCGGTCCGCACCTGGGACTTCGGCTCGGCGCTCGGCGTCTCCAAGGAGATCGACATCGAGGGCGCCACCCGGGTCGGCAACACGATCTACTGGACCGGCTCGCTGGGCAACAACAAGGACGGCGAGATCAAGGCGGACCGGCACACCGTCTTCGCCACCACCGTCACCGGCTCGGGTGCCGGCACCCAGCTGGCGCTCGCCGGTTCGTACAAGGGCCTGCGGGCCGACCTGATCGCCTGGGACCGTGCCCACGGCGACCGCTACGGCTTCGCGGCGGGCGCGGCGTCCGGCGAGGTGCCCAAGCAGATCGACGGGTTCAACGTGGAGGGGCTGGAGTTCGCGCCGGGCAGCAGCACCACGGCCTACGTGGGCTTCCGCGCGCCGCTCACCCCGGCGGTCACCGGCGGCCGGGCGCTGATCGTGCCGGTCACCAACTTCTCCTCGCTGCCCGGGGGTTCGGTGCACGCGACGTTCGGCGAGCCGATCGAGCTGAACCTCGGGGGGCTGGCCGTCCGAGACCTGCGGCGCAACGCCCTGGGCCAGTACCTGATCGTGGCCGGATCCTGGGCGGCGGACGACGACTCCGACCCGTACGCGCTCTACCGCTGGGACGGGCAGCCCGGTTCGCAGCCGGTCAAGCTGCTCGACCTGCCGACCACCGACGCGGGCGGCTGGGAGGCCGTGGTGGACGTCCCGGACCTCACCCTCCCCGGCGCCCGGGCGCAGCTGATCACCGACGACGGCTCGGCCGACCTGTACGGCGACGGCACCGAGGCGAAGGACCTCTCCCACCCGGAGTGGAAGAAGTCCCGGACCACCTGGTTCGCCCTCAACTGACCTGTTCCGCAGCCCGATCGGGCCCCCGTTCGCCGCGTGCGGACGGGGGCCTCCGTGCGTCGAGAGGCGTTCGCGATGTGAGACGATTCTTCTCGTCATGCGGGACGAGGAGTAGCGTCGGAGGCGTCGAGGAGCCGACCGCACCCGAAGGGGACGTCACCATGACCGCACCGAAGCCCGCCGTCTACACCCATGGCCACCAGGAGCCCGTGCTGCGCTCGCACCGCTCCCGGACCGTCGCCAACTCCGCCGCCTACCTGCAGCCCGAACTGCGGCCCGGTCAGGCCGTGCTGGACGTCGGCTGCGGGCCCGGCACGATCACCGCCGACCTGGCCGAACTGGTCGGCCCCGGTGGCCGGGTGGTGGCCGTGGACACCTCCGCCGAGGTGCTGGAGGAGGCCGCCCGGCACGTCGCCGGACGCGGGTTGGCCAACGTCGTCTTCGAGGTCGCAGACGTCCACCGACTGCCCTACACGGACGGGGAGTTCGACGTCGTCCACGCGCACCAGGTGCTGCAGCACGTCACCGATCCGGTGGGAGCGCTGCGGGAGATGCGCCGGGTCGTCGCCGAGGACGGCGTGGTCGCGGTCCGGGACGTCGACTACGCGACCATGACCTGGTACCCGGAGTCGCCCGAACTGGACCGCTGGCTGGACCTGTACCGGCGGATCGCCCGCGCCAACGGCGGCGAGCCGGACGCCGGTCGGCGGCTGCTGTCCTGGGCGAGGCAGGCGGGGTTCACCGACGTCGCCGCCACGTCCGGCACCTGGACGTACGCGACGCCCGAGCAGCGCGAGTGGTGGGGCGGGCTGTGGGCCGACCGGGTCGTGTCCTCCGGTATCGCGCGGACGGCGGTGGCCGACGGGTACGCGGAGCAGGCCGAGCTGGAGCGGATCTCGGCCGGGTGGCGGGCGTGGGTGGCCGCCGAGGACGGCTGGTTCGCGATGCTGCACGGCGAGGTCCTGGCCCGGGGGTGAGCCCCCGGGCGGCCGGCCCGAGGGGCAGGGGCGGCGGGCGGGACGCGCACGGGTTGCCGTTCCTCAAGATCGGGTAGAGTCGCGCGCCTGTTCCCACGGATCCGCCGTGACTGCGGCGATTCTCCGATCGCGGCGGTTCGCCCCGTGGGCCCTTCCGACCGAACTGCCGAGTAGGGCCCGTGACCTGCGGGCCGGGGGAGTCGTACGTGTCCAAGCCCGAGCCCGACGACGTTCCGCCGCCCGCGGACCTGCGGGTTGAGCTGACCAAGCCGACGGCCGGTGCGGCTGCCGGACCGGCGGTCGAGCCCGAGCCCGCGGTCGGGCCCGAGAGCGCGGTCGCAGCCGGGCCCGAGACCGCGGTCTCGCCTGCGGCCGGGCTCCCGGCCGAGGCGGCGGATGGCGCGGTGGCCGAACCGGCGGCCGAACCGGTGGCCCCGCCCGCGGCTCGGCCCGCGGACCCGCGGGTCGAACTGATGAAGCCCCTGGCCGCCGCCGGCCCGCCGGCGCAGGAGACGGTCCCCGCCGACCCGTGGGCGGCTCCGGCCGCTGCCGCCCCCGACGCCTCCGCCGACCCCTGGGCGGCTCCGGTCGCCCCCGCCGACCCGTGGGCCGCCCCGGGAAGCGGCGCCCGCGCGACCACGCCGGCCGCTCCGGCCGCCCCCGGTACGGACCTGCCGCCCGCCGCCCCGCAGCCGTCCGGCTGGGGGGCCGTCCCGCCCGGCGCGATCTCCGGGTACCAGCCCGGGTTCGCCTACACGCCGGCCCCCACGGGCACCAGCGGGTTCGCCGTCGCCGCCCTGGTCACCGGTCTGTTCTGCCTCTGGCCGCCCGCCCTCGTCCTCGCGATCGTCGCGCTGGTCCGGATATCGAAGCGGAACCAGCGCGGCCGGGGCATGGCGGTCACCGGCCTGGTCCTCGGCGTGTTCGGTGCGATCGTCACCCTGGTCGCGTTCATCGGGTTCGCCGTCCTCGGGATCCAGGCCGAGGAACGCGAGAGGGACCAGCCGCCACGGCCGGCCGGCGCGGTGTCCTGGGGGTCGCTGCGTACCGGTGACTGCTTCACCCGGGCGGATCCCGGGTCCGACGCGGCGGAGGGCTCCCCGGGCGTCGTCTACTGGGTGCTCAAGAAGCCCTGCTCGGCCCCGCACCAGGGCGAGGTGGCCGGGATCGTCCCGATGCCCGACGAGGGGAGCTCCGAGTACCCGGGCGAGACCGCCGTGCGCGACCGCGCGATCGAGCTCTGCCTGCCGGTCCGCGACGCGTACGCCCTCGACTTCTGGGCGGTGCCCGAGGGCATGAACCCGTCCGAGTACTACCCGGGCCGGGACAACTGGCAGGCGGGCGACCACGAGGTCATCTGCGTCCTGGAGGACGCCCGCGCCGAGCACCTCGGCACCGTCCGCACCGACCGGGGCAGTCTGAACCCGGCCCAGCTCGCCTACCTCGAAGCCGCCCGGGCCTACGAGCGGGTGTACGCGAAGCGGCCGCCCGCGGAGGTCTCCCTCCAGCCGGCCGCCTACCGGGCGTGGGCCGTGCAGATGGCCGCGGCGTCGCGCAAGGAGGCCGCGGACGTCGTCAGCCCCACGGCGGTCTGGCCGGCGGGCGCGAAGCCGAAGCTGGCCGAGCTGGCGGCGGTACAGCTGGAGGCCGCCAACATCTGGGACGCGGCGGGCAGGTCCGTCGACGACGCCACGCTGCAGCGCGAGGTGCGGCGCGCCGACGCGCTGCTCGCGAGGAGCGACAAGGGCACCGTGGAGATCCGGCGCGAGCTGGGCCTGCAGACCGGTGAGCACATCGCCAAGTACCAGGTCTGACGCCGCGGGCCCCGGCGACCGGTCGCCGGGGTGGTCCGCCGGTCGCCGCGGCCCCGGCGGCGCCCGGCTTACCGGCCGTTAACCGCGCCCGTACCTGCCGGAAGCGAACCGGGCGTAGCGTCCCGAGGAGGCCCGCCCCGGCCCGACCCCCACGCGGGCCGGGGACCGGCCTACGCTGGCCGCCATGGACACCTTTCGGGTGATGCGGCAGGACGACAACGGCAACCGCTTCGTGGTCGCCGGGGGCGTCGGGCGGGAGGCGGCCGATCGCCTGGCGGCCGAGTTCGAGGCGCGTGGTCACAAGCAGCTGTACTGGGTCGAGGCCGAGCCCGCCGGTGCGTCGCGGACGCGGGGACCGGACGAGTAGCACGGCCGGGCGGGCGGCTAGGGTCTCCGGCCATGGACAAGCCCAACGACCGGCCGGCCGCGGGCGGCACGGCAGAGAATCGGATCGTCGTCGGCGGCGCGCTGATCCACCGGGGCCGGGTGCTCGCCGCCCGCCGGAGCGCGCCCGCCGAGGTGGCCGGCCGCTGGGAGTTCCCCGGCGGCAAGGCCGAGCCCGGTGAGACCGAGAGCCAGGCGCTCGAACGCGAGCTGATGGAGGAACTGGGCGTACGCGCCCGGGCGGTCACCCGGCTGCCGGGCTCGTGGCTGGTCCGGCCGGGCCTGGAGCTGCGGTTCTGGGCCGCCGAGCTGCTCTCCGGGGATCCGCGCCCGCTGGAGGACCACGACGAGCTCCGCTGGCTCGGACCGGCCGAGCTGTCGGACGTCGACTGGCTCGATCACGACCGCGCCGTGCTCCCGGACGTCGCCCGCCGCCTGGCGCCCTGAACCCCGCGCCCTGAACCCCGGCGCCTCGAACCGCGCGCCCCGAACCGCGCGACCTGAACCCCCGCGCCCCGAGGCCGGTGACCTGAACCCCGGCGCCCCGTCCGGACGCGTGCCCGCCCGTGCTCCCGCCCGCCCTCACCGTCTCCGGACGAGCTGCGGACCGCCTCGCCGACCCCGCCCCCCGGGCCGCCCCCTGCCGTCCCAGCAGGCCGCCCCCCGTCCGCGTCCCTGCCCCGGAGCGGGGACGCGCGGGGCGGCTCCCGCGCGACGCGTGGGGCGGTGGGCCGGGCAATCGGAAAAGTCGACGCGCTGACCGGGATAGCCTTGGTTCTGCTGGGTATGTCACTTTTCGGCACTATTCGTCACCATCGGTGAGCCGCCCCCAGCCGGCGACGCCGATCCCGACCAGAGCCGGAGGCCCCGTCGGTGTCGAATACCGGTAACGGTGGCGGGGGAGCGCGACGGGCGGGCGCCGGGGGGAGCGCCGCCGCCCGGGCCCGGCTGCGCCGTGGCGCGAGCCGGGCCGACGTGCGCGGCGAGAACCGGGCCGCGTACCCGCCGGCCGGTCGTGGCCGGAGCGAGGGCGGCGGTCCGCCCGAGGGGCCGGTGCCGACGCAGCCCGCACCGTCCCTGGTGGTGCCCGACGCGGCGCCGCCGGGCGGCGTCCGGAGCAGACCCGGCCGGCCGTTCCCCGGCGGACCGCGGAACACCCAGGCGCAGGCTCCGGCAGGTGCCGGGGGAGGCGGCCGGGGAGACGCCCCGGGCGGGCCGGGAAGCGGCACCGCAGACGCCCGGACGGCACTCGGGGGGCGCCCCGGTCCCGGTACGGCCGGCCACCCCGAGGGCACCCTCTTCGACGTGGTCAAGGTCGCCATCGCGATCCTCGACACCGCCGGCCGCGTGGTGCTCTGGAGTCCGGCCGCCGAGGAACTGCTCGGCTGGCCGAACGAGCTGCTGGTCGGCCGCCGGATCGACGAGCTGATCCCGGACGCCGACCAGGTGGTCCGGATCCGGGCCGCGATCCAGGACACCCTGCGCCACGGCCGCTGGTCCGGTCTGGCCGAGCTGCGCGACCGGGAGGGCGATCCGGTGCTGGTCGACGCCCGGATCTCGCTGCTCGTCGACGGCGACGGCACCCCGTTCCTCCAGGTCAACCTGGCCGAGGCGGCCGCCGTCCGGGCGGTGGAGCGCGACCTCGCCGTCCGTGACGCGCTGTTCGAGCAGTCCCCGCTGGGCATCGCGATCCTCGACACCGACCTGCGCTACACCGCCGTCAACCAGACCCTCGCCGAGATGAACGGCGTCGTGCCGGAGGACCACGTCGGCCGGACCACGGGGGAGACCCTCCCCGAGCGGGCGGCCGACGAGATCACCGCGATCCAGCGCCAGGTGCTGGCCACCGGCGAGCCGGTCATCGACGTCACCCTCGCCTCCCCGATCACCGCACGCTCCGGCTACCGCTCGATCTCCTACAGCCGGATGACCGACCGGGCCGGCCGGGTGCTCGGCATCTCCGGCACGGTGATGGACGTGACGGAGCGTTACCGGGCGGTGGCCAAGGTCGAGCACGCCCGCCGCCGGCTCTCACTGCTCAACGAGTTCGGCTCCCGGGTCGGTGACCTGCTGGACGCCTCCCGGATCGCCCAGGAGCTGGCCGGCGCGGTCGTTCCCCGGCTGACCGACCACGCCGCGGTGATCCTGCTCCAGGCGGTCGCGCACGGTGACGACCTGCCCCGGCACGGGCACGACCGCCGCACCTCGCTCCTCCAGCTGGGCACCGCCTCCGTCCAGGACGGCCCGGAGGTGGAGACGATGCTCCGGCGCGGTGCCCGGATCACCTTCGCCGAGGACTCGGCCTGCGGCCGGGTGCTGCGCACCGGCGTTCCCGAGCTGCTCTCCGGCGCCGACCAGCTGAGCGACGTCACGTACCCGGGCGACCCGAAGATGCAGGCGGCGCACGACCTGGGCGTGCACTCGATGCTGGTGGTGCCGTTGCGCGCCCGGGGCATCGTGATCGGCCTGCTGCTCGTCAGCCGGGCCGGCTACCGGGAGGGCTTCGACCGGGACGACCTGGCGTTCACCGTGGAGCTGGCCGACCGGGCCGGCTCCTCGCTGGACAACGCCCGGCTCTACGCCCGTGAGCGCACCGCCGCGCTGACCCTGCAGCGCACGCTGCTCCCGCAGCAGGTCCCCCAGCCGACCGGCGTCGAGGTCGCCTACCGCTACGTGCCGGGCAGCAGCGGCACCGAGGTCGGCGGCGACTGGTTCGACGTCATCCCGCTGCCCGGCGACCGCACCGCGCTGGTGGTCGGGGACGTGATGGGCCACGGACTCCGGGCGGCCGCGACGATGGGGCGGCTGCGCACCGCCGTCCGCGTGCTGGCCGCCCTGGACCTGCCGCCGGACGTGCTGCTGCGGCACGTCCACGAGCTGGCCGACGACCTGGCCCAAGGGCCGGACGAGGCGCTGCTGGCCACCTGCGTGTACGCGGTGTTCGACCCGGCGACCGCCACCATGACCGTCGCCAAGGCCGGCCACATCCCGCCGGTGCTGGTGGTGCCGGCGGAGGGGACCGACGAACCGACCCGGACCGGCGGCCCGCTGCTCGGCGGCGTCGGACGGATCCTGGAGCTGCCGTCCGGAGCCCCGCTCGGGGTCGGCGGAGTCCCGTTCGAGTCGGTCGAACTGAAGATCCCGGAGGGGAGCCTGCTGGCGCTCTGCACCGACGGGCTGGTGGAGTCCCGGGACAAGGACCTGGACGTGGGCCTGGGCCGGCTGCTCACCGTCCTGGAGGCGCCGTACGCGTCGATCCAGGCCGCCTGTGAGGCGGTGCTGGACACCATGGAGCAGGGCCGCGAGCCGGACGACGTGGCGCTGCTGCTGGCCCGGCTCGGCCACGGGCAGGCCGGCACCCCGACGGCGGGCTGGACGCTGCCCGCCGAGCCGACCGCCGTCTCCCGGGCCCGCCGGCTGGTCCGCGCGACGCTGGTCGAGTGGAGCGTCGAGGAGCTCACCGACACGGCCGAGCTCCTGGTCAGCGAGCTGGTCACGAACGCGGTCCGGTACGCGAGCGCACCGATCGGCGTGCGGCTGACGCTCGGGGAGACGCTGCTGGTGGAGATCTCCGACCCGTTGCCCGATCCGCCGCGCGAGCGGCACGCGGCCGAGGCCGACGAGGGCGGCCGGGGGCTGGAGCTGGTCCGCCGGCTGGCGCTGCGCTGGGGGGCCCGGGCCGAGGGGATGGGCAAGGTGGTCTGGTTCGAGCAGGCGCTGCCGGGTAGTGAGCCCCACGAGTCGGCAGCCGAGTAGGCCCGACGGGCGGACGAGCGGACGGCGAGGAGAACGGTGCTGCATATGCCGGGAGGCGGCCAGGGGGAGCGCGCGCTCCGGCAGGGGGCGCGAGCGTGGCATTGTGGTTGCGCGGGCGGTAGGACAAAAACCTTCGCCCGATCTGATGTTGTGATGTTGAGGGCGTGTGAACGTACCCCTCGATGATGAATACTCGGTCTTCTCGACATCCGGACGGTCGCGGGTTTGGAGGGGTCGGTCCGTTGAACAGCACCCCGGCGCGTAACGCGCCGAGCAGCAGCGGTCATGCCGCTGTACCCGGGCAGGCCGGTGCCCAACACGTGTCCGCGCCCGCCGTGCCCCGCTCGGTCGCGCGCGCGGCGGCCCCGACCGTCGGTCCCGCCGCCCACCGGGTGGCCGAGGCACACCGCTGGGGCGCCGGGGACCCGGGATCGATCTACGACTACATCCGGGTCGCCACCTTCGCGATCGGCCCCGACGGCCGGATCAGCCAGTGGAGCGAGCGCGCCGCCGAGTTCTTCGGGGTCCCCGCCTCCGAGGCGGTCGGCGCCGACCCGGTCACCACCTTCGTCCCGCGCGAGCTCTGGCAGCGCGGCCGGGCCCGGCTCGAACGGACCCTGGCCGGCGAGGAGTGGGTCGGCACCACCCCGTACCGCGACGCCAACGGCGGCGAGGGCCTCGCCGAGCTCTACCTGATGCCCGACAGCGCGCTGCCCACCGCCGGCGCCACCTGTCTCGCCGTCGACCTCGGCCGGCTCCGCCGGATCGAGACCGACCTCGCCGCCTCCGAGGCGGTTTTCGGCCAGACTCCGACCGGGTTCATCCTCTTCGACGACCGGCTCCGGCTCCAGCGGGTCAACGACGCCTTCGCCTCCGGGATGGGCCTCGCCCCCACCGACCTGGAGGGGCTCACCCCGCACGACCTCTTCCCCGGCTCCGAGGCCGACCGGCTCACCGCCGCCCTGCGCAAGGTCCTCGCCAGCGGCGAGCCCGTCTTCGACCTGCGCTTCCACTCCACCGTCCCGACCCGCGAGGGCAACCGGCTCTGGGCCGTCTCGCTCTACCGCCTCAACGGCGCGGCCGGCCAGCCGACCGGCGTCGCCGGACAGGTCTCCGACGTCACCAGCCGGCACGTCGCCGAGCGCGAGGCCGACGGCGTCCGCCGCAACCTCGCCCTGCTCAACGAGGCCAGCGCCCACATCGGCTCCACCCTCGACCTGGAGACCACCGCCAAGGAGCTGCTGGACGTCGTCGTCCCGCCGTTCTGCGACCTCGCCACCGTGGACCTCTACACCGCGCTGCTCTCCGGCGAGACGGTCCCCAGCGCCGGCCGGTACGGCGACGGCGTGCTCACCGACGGCAGCGGCGAACTGCGCCGGGTCGCCGTCTCCAGCGTGGTCGGCGGCGCCTCCTCGGTGCTCGGCTCGGTCACCGGCCTGCCCATCGCGGAGGCCGGCGGCACCCTCTGCTACCCGCGCCGCTCCCCGCACGCCCGGGCCCTGCGCACCGGCCGCAGCGTCGTCCCCGAGCCCGGGCCCGACCCGCTGCTCCGCTCCACCCTGATCGTCCCGCTGGTCGCCCGCGACCAGGTGCTCGGCCTCGTCCAGCTCTCCCGCGCGATCGGCAGCGAGCCGTTCGACGCCCGCGACGTCGCCATCGCCGAGGAACTGGTCGCCCGGGCCGCGGTCTGCATCGACAACGCGCGGCTCTACCGCCGCGAGCACGAGCGCGCGCTGATCCTCCAGCGCAGCCTGCTGCCCCCGGGCAACCCGGCCGCCAGTGGCCTGGAGATCGCCTGCCGCTACCTGCCCAGCAACAACAACACCGAGGTCGGCGGCGACTGGTTCGACGTCATCCCGCTGCCCGGCAACCGCACCGCGCTGGTCATCGGCGACGTGATGGGCCGCGGCCTGCGGGCCGCCGTCGCGATGGGGCAGCTGCGCACCGCCGTCCGCACCCTGGCCATGCTCGACCTCGACCCCGCCGAGGTGCTCACCGCCCTCGACGAGATCGCCCGCGGCCTCGGCGACGACACCGCGCCGGCCGTCGTGCCCGCCCCGTACGGGCGACTCACCTCGACCGCCGACGAGGAGGCCCGCGAGGTCTACCTGGCGACCTGCGTCTACGCGGTGTACGACGCCGTCACCCGGCGCTGCACCTTCGCCAACGCCGGCCACCTGCCGCCCGTCCTGCTCGGCCCCGGCGAACCGGCCCGGATGCTGGACGTCCCGCCCGGCCTGCCGCTCGGCGTCGGCGGCGAGCCCTTCGAGGAGGTCGAGCTGACCCTCCCGGACGGCGCCGTGCTCGGCCTCTACACCGACGGCCTGGTGGAGAGCCGCAAGCACCAGCTCGACGAGGGGCTCCGCGCCTTCCGCGTCGCGCTCTCCGCCGAGGGCAAGGGCCTGGAGGATCTCTGCGACCACGTCCTCGGCGAGCTCAACCCGCACCACGGGGAGGACGACATCGCCCTGCTCATGGCCAGGGTGCACGCCTTCCCCGAGGACGCCGTCGGCAACTGGTTCCTGCCGCCCGAGCCGACCTCCGTCGCCAAGGCCCGCGAACTCGCCTGCAGCTGGTTGCTGGCCCGCGGCCTCGACGAGCTGGTCGACACCACCGAGCTGCTGGTCAGCGAGCTGGTCACCAACGCCCTGCGGCACGGCCGGGGCGAGATCCGGCTCCGTCTGCTGCGCGACCGGACCATGGTGTGCGAGGTCTGGGACGACGGCTACGCCCAGCCCAGGCAGCGGCGCGCCCAGGAGACCGACGAGGGCGGGCGGGGGCTCCAGCTGGTCAGCCTGCTCGCCGAACGCTGGGGCAGCCGGCGGACGCCCAAGGGCAAGATCGTCTGGTTCGAGCTCGGGCTGTAGACGGGCCCGGGCCGCGGGCCCACCGGGGCCGCCGCCGCACGCCGCCCCCGCACGCCGTCCCCCCGCGCCGTCGCGGCACGGGCGGCGGAGGCTCGGCCGACCGGGTGCAGTCCCCGGGCAGCCGCCGTGTCGGCGCGGCCCGGCCCGGAGCGGCGGCGTTCCATGGCCGCCATGCGCGCCCGCCTCCCCGCCGCAGCCGCCGCGCTGCTGCTCGCCCTCGCCGCCTCGGCCGGCTGCTCCGGCGGCCCGTTCCCGGCCGGCACCGCCCCGACGCCCGTCCCCGCACCGCCCGCGCCGGCCACCGTGACCGGGGACGTCCTCCCGGTCGACCGCTCCACCGTGCGGGACGGCGGCACCCTGCGCTGGGCGGTGGACGCCGTCCCCGCCACCCTGAACGTCTACCAGCCGGCCGCCACCGCCGACTCCGCGCTGCTCGCGCACGCCCTCTACCCCGCGCTGTTCCGGCCCGGTGCGCACGGCGGCTGGGAGGCCGACCCCGACTACCTGGCCGCCGCCGAGTCCACGCCGCCCGGGCAGCTGCCGCAGGTGGTGACCTACCGCCTCAACCCGCGGGCGGTCTGGAGCGACGGCACCCCGCTCTCCGCCGCCGACTTCATCGCCCAGCGGGCCGCGCTCTCCGGCCTCGACCCGGCCTACACCTCCGCCCGCCCCGCCGGCTACGGCACGATCGACTCGATCGTCCAGGGCGCCGGCCCGCAGGAGGTCAAGGTCACCTTCCGGCAGCCCTGCGCGCAGTGGCGCGCCCTGTTCGGCCCGCTCTACCCGGCCGCCGAGACCGCCACCGCCGCCGCCTTCGGCCGCCCGCTGCCCGGTGGCACCGCCCACCCGACCGCCGGGCCGTTCCTGGTCTCCGGGTACGACCCGGCCGGCGGACGGGCCGCCCTCGTCCGCAACCCGTACTGGTGGGGCGCGCCGGCCAAGGCCGACCGGATCGACTTCCTCGCCGTCCCGGCCGAACAACGCGCCGACGCGCTCGAACAGAACCGGGTGGACATCGCCCCGTTGACGGCCGCCGTCGACCACGCGGCCGGCGGGGCCGGCGCCCCGGCCGGGGGCGGGGCCGCCCAGGCGCTCCACCGGGCGGAGACCCTGCCCGGCGTCACCCTGCACCGCGCCGCCGGCGCCGCCCTCACCCAGCTCACCCTCAACGCGGCCCACGACCTCCTCACCGACCCGGTCCTGCGGCGTGCGGTCGCCCGTGCGGTCGACCGCCGGCACACCGCCGACGCCGCACTCACCCCGCTCGGGCTGCCGGCCGCCCCGCACGGCCACCACCTGCTCACCGGCGACCAGGACGGCTACCGCGACAACTCCGACGCGCTCGGCGCCACCGACGCCGGGCGGATGCTGGACACGGCCGGGTGGAAGCGCCCCGCCACCGGCGCCACCCGGGCCCGGAACGGCCGCGAGCTCGCCCTCACCCTCCTGGCCCCGGCCGGCTCCGCCACCGCCCGGCGCACCGCGGACGCGGTGGTGGCGGACCTCGGCGCGGCCGGGATCGCGGTCCGGGTGACGGAGGCGCCGGCGGACACCTTCGTCCGCGACCACCTGGCCGCCGGGGACTACGACCTCGCCCTCTTCTCCTGGCCGGCCGGGCCGGACCCGGCCGGCGAGCAGCAGCCCGTCTACGCCAAGCCCCGGCCGGGCCCCGACGGAGCCCTCCGGGCCGGTACCAACTTCGCCCGCGCGGGCACCGAGGAGATCGACCGCCTCTTCGAGCGTGCCGGCGCCGAACCGGACCCCGCCGCCCGCCAGGCCCTCCTCCAGGAGGCGGACGTCCGGATCTGGCAGCTGGGCCACTCGGTGCCGCTGTTCCAGCGCCCCGAGCTGACGGCCGTCCGGGCGGGGCTCGCGGGTGCGGGGGTCTGGGGCTTCGGCCGGCCGCGCTTCCAGGACGTGGGGTGGTCGGTCGGCTAGGTCGCGGTCAGGCCCTCCGTCAGTCCCTCCGTCAGGCCCTCTCTCCCGGGTCTCGTGCGTCCGGCAGGAGCCGTGAGACAGGGGCCGGGTCCCGGCGGGCAGGGCGGGCGGACGCGATCACCCGATCGCCGTGCGACCGGACCGGTCCGTGGACCGTCGCCGGGCGCGGCTGAGGGGACCGCCGGAGGGACCGTCGGAGGGGTCGGTGGACGGGTCGGGGACGGGTCCGGAGCGTGCCGCCGGGCGTCCACAGAGTGAAGAGCCGGTGTCCGAGTTGTGATCTTGATCCCGCCCGACCTGCTCGTTTCGGCCGAGCTGGGCGGTTCCCCGTACCATAGGAGGAAGCCGTGGCATGTCCTGCCCGGCGGGTGGACCGGTAGTAGCAGGCGGAACGGGCGGCGGCGACCAACAGTGGTCGCAAGTGCGCGTCACGCAGCCGGGCGCCGAAACCCACGATTCCGGGAGAATCTGCTAGGCATGCCCACGCGCAACGACATCCGTAACGTCGCCATCGTCGCCCACGTCGACCACGGCAAGACCACCCTGGTCGACGCCATGCTCAAGCAGGCCGGCGCCTTCGCTGCCCACCAGCAGTTGGACGACCGCATGATGGACTCCAACGACCTGGAGCGCGAGAAGGGCATCACCATTCTCGCGAAGAACACCGCGGTCAAGTACCACCCGAAGGATGGTGGCGCTCCGATCACCATCAACATCATCGACACCCCGGGCCACGCCGACTTCGGTGGCGAGGTCGAGCGAGGTCTCTCGATGGTGGACGCGGTCGTCCTCCTGGTCGACGCCTCCGAGGGTCCGCTTCCGCAGACCCGCTTCGTGCTCCGCAAGGCGCTCACCGCGCGGCTCCCCGTCATCCTCTGTATCAACAAGACGGACCGCCCGGACGCCCGGATCGACGAGGTCATCAACGAGACCTACGACCTGTTCCTGGACCTGGACGCCGACGAGGACCAGATCGAGTTCCCGATCGTCTACGCCTGTGCGCGTGACGGCGTGGCCTCGCTGACCAAGCCGGACAACGGGTCCGTCCCCGCGGACAGCGACAGCCTGGAGCCGTTCTTCTCCACCATCCTGGAGCACGTCCCGGCTCCGACGTTCGAGGAGGACGCGCCGCTCCAGGCCCACGTCACCAACCTCGACGCGGACAACTTCCTCGGCCGTATCGCCCTGCTCCGCGTCGAGCAGGGTGAGCTGCGCAAGGGCCAGACCGTGGCCTGGATCAAGCGCGACGGCACCATTTCGAGCGTCCGCATCTCCGAGCTGCTGATGACCGAGGCGCTCACCCGCAAGCCGGCCGAGGTGGCCGGCCCGGGCGACATCTGTGCCGTCGCCGGCATCTCCGACATCATGATCGGCGAGACCCTCGCCGACCCGGAGAACCCGATCGCGCTGCCGCTGATCACGGTGGACGAGCCGGCCATCTCGATGACCATCGGCACCAACACCTCGCCGCTGGTCGGCCGTGGCGGCAGCGGCAAGGGCGCGGACGCCAAGTCCAGCGGCCGGGTCGACCGCAAGGTCACCGCCCGCCAGGTCAAGGACCGCCTGGACCGCGAGCTGGTCGGTAACGTCTCGCTGCGCGTCCTGGAGACCGAGCGCCCGGACGCCTGGGAGGTGCAGGGCCGTGGTGAGCTGGCGCTGGCCATCCTGATCGAGACCATGCGTCGCGAGGGCTTCGAGCTGACCGTCGGCAAGCCGCAGGTGGTCACCAAGCAGGTCAACGGCAAGACGCACGAGCCGGTCGAGCGCCTCACCGTGGACGTCCCCGAGGAGCACATGGGTGCCGTCACCCAGCTCATGGGCATCCGCAAGGGCCGGATGGACAACATGTCCAACCACGGTTCGGGCTGGGTCCGGATGGAGTTCGTGGTGCCGTCCCGCGGCCTGATCGGCTTCCGGACCGAGTTCCTCACCAACACCCGCGGCACCGGTATCGCGCACTCGATCCACGAGGGCCACGAGCCGTGGTTCGGCACCCTGACGACCCGCAACAACGGTTCGCTGGTCGCCGACCGGGCCGGTGTGGTGACCGCCTTCGCGATGACCAACCTGCAGGAGCGCGGCGTGCTCTTCTGCGACCCGGGCACCGAGGTGTACGAGGGCATGATCGTCGGCGAGAACTCGCGCGCCGACGACATGGACGTCAACATCACCAAGGAGAAGAAGCTCACCAACATGCGGTCGTCGAACGCCGATGTTGCCGAGTCGATCGTCCCGCCGCGGAAGCTCTCCCTGGAGCAGTCGCTGGAGTTCTGCCGCGAGGACGAGTGCATCGAGGTGACCCCGGAGACTGTTCGCATCCGTAAGGTCGTGCTGGACCAGAAGGACCGTGGTCGTACCGCCTCGCGCGCCAAGAAGGTCTGATCACCGCCTTCTGAGGCCTTCCGGCCGTGCTTTGGCCGGAAACCGTCGCCCCCCTTTCCGATGGAGAGGGGGGCGAACTTTTTCAACTACTCCATGCTGTCGACGCGCGTATAAACGGAATAGCGCTTACCACGGCAAGGTGTCCGCTGAGCGAACGTGACAGTCCGTCATTCATGACGACTGTCCGTTTAATGCCTGTCTGAGTATGTCTCATATGTCCGATTTTCGAAACTTACCGACCGTTCATGTGACCTAATTGAGATCGGTAGTGGTCACTTTCGTGTCCGTGCGTGACACATAGTGGGTGCAGTCAGGCTCGGGTCAAGGGTTAACGCGCAGGGGTGCGCGCCGAAACCACGAGCGCGGACGGCACAGCGGATCCGGTCCCGACCAACCGCGGTGCTCTCCTCGTTGGAAAGTCGAATTCAGGAGGCATCCCCCCATGCGTGGTGCAACCCAGACCAAGTGGCTCGTCGCGGCGACCGCGATCGCCCTTGCGGCGACCGCTTGCAGCACCAGCTCGAAGAGCAGCGACAAGGCTGCCTCGGGCGGCGGCACGATCGCCGTTCAGCTCGGTGAGCCGCAGCACGGCCTGATTCCGCAGAACACCGCGGAGTCCGAGGGTGCCGAGGTCCTGAACGCCCTCTTCGCCGGCCTGGTCGAGTACGACAACAAGACCAACGAGCCGAAGCTGCGCGTCGCGGAGTCGATCGAGTCCCCCGACAGCAAGGTCTGGACGATCAAGCTGAAGGACGGCTACACCTTCCACAACGGTGAGAAGGTCACCGCGCAGTCCTTCGTGGACGCCTGGAACTGGGGCGCCAACCAGGACAACGCGGCCGAGGGCCTCCCGTTCTTCGCCAAGATCGACGGCTCCGCCGACCTGGCCCCGGGCAAGGACAAGAAGCCGGCCACCGACAAGCTCAAGGGCCTGACGGTCGTCGACGACAAGACCTTCACGGTCTCCCTGACCGCGCCGTTCTCCCAGTTCAAGACCATGCTGGGCTACAACGCGTTCTACCCGCTGCCGAAGGCCTTCTTCGCTGACAAGAAGACCTTCGAAGAGGCCCCCATCGGCAACGGCCCGTTCCAGATGGACGGCAAGTGGGAGCACAACCAGCAGATCAAGGTCAAGCGCTTCGAGGGCTTCCCGGCCGCTGACGGCAAGGCGAAGCTCCAGGGCGTCACCTTCAAGATCTACGACAAGCTGGAGACGGCGTACAACGACCTGCGCGCCGACAACATCCAGGCCACCGACAAGCTCCCGATCTCGGCCATGGGCACGGTCAAGGGCGAGTTCGGCGACCGCTACATCTACAAGCCGGAGTCCGGCGTCGGCTACATCGGCTTCCCGATCGCCACCAACCCGGAGACCTACGGCAAGCCGGAGATCCGCAAGGCGATCTCGATGGCGATCGACCGCGAGGCGATCACCAAGACGATCTTCTCGGGCACCCGCGTCCCGGCCGACGACTTCGTCAACCCGCTGATCCCGGGCTACCGCAAGGGCGCCATGGGCGACGCGGCGAAGTACGACCCGGCCAAGGCCAAGGAGATCTTCACCGCGGCCAACGGTGTCCCGAACAACACCCTGGAGCTCGGCTACAACGCCGACGGTGGCCACAAGGAGTGGATCGAGGCCGTCGCCAACCAGCTGAAGAAGAACCTGGGCGTCGAGGTCACCCTCAAGCCGTTCGAGAAGTTCGGCAAGATCCTGGACGCGCTGGGCGACAAGCAGTACTCCGGCGGCTTCCGCATGGCGTGGTCGATGGACTACCCGTCGATCGAGAACTACCTCCGTCCGATCTTCTCCAAGGTCGCGATCGACAACGGCTCGAACTACGGCGGCTACGTCAACGAGAAGTTCGAGGCGCTGCTGGACCAGGCCGACCAGGCGAAGAGCCCGGAGGAGGGTCAGAAGCTGTACCAGCAGGCTGACGACATCCTGGTCCAGGACCTGCCGTACATCCCGGTGTACACCTACATGTCCTCCGCCGCGTACAGCAAGAAGATCAAGAACTTCGACACCGACGCCCAGGGTCGCATGAACCTGGACGAGGTCGAGCTCGCCGGCTGATCCGGTTAATCAGACGAACGGGGGCGGGCGGACCGGACTACAGTCCGGGTCCTCCCGCCTCCCTTCCTTGTCCGAAAGTATGGAGGTCTGATGGGCCGCTATGTCATCCGCCGACTTATACAGGCAATCCCTGTCCTGATCGGTGCGACGTTCCTGATCTACTGGCTGTGCTTCAGCCTGCCCGGTGACCCGGTGCAGGCGCTGGCCGGCGAGAAGAAGGCCGACCCGCTCGTGGCGGAGATGATCCGCCAGAAGTACCACCTGAACGACCCGTTCCTGCTCCAGTACTGGAACTACATCTCCGGCGTGTTCCAGGGCAACCTGGGCGAGAGCCTGACCGGTCGTTCGGTGAGCGACATGATCAGCGAGGCGTTCCCCTTCACCGTCAACCTCGCCATCGTGGCCTTCGTCATCGAGGCGATCATCGGTGTGCTGGCGGGCGTCATGGCGGCCCTGCGCAAGGGCAAGTTCCTGGACCAACTGGTCCTGATCAGCACGCTGTTCGTGATTTCGATCCCGGTCTTCGTCACCGGTTTCGTGCTCCAGCTCGTGCTCGGCGTCAAGCTCAAGAACGACTACGGTCTCGAGATCTTCTCCGTCTCCTTCAACGAGGAGGACGGTCTGCGGGCGTACCTGCTGCCGGCCTTCGTGCTGGCGTCGACCTCGCTCGCGTACGTGGCCCGACTGACCCGCACCAGCCTCATGGAGACCATGCGCGCCGACTACGTGCGCACCGCGGTCGCCAAGGGTCTGAAGCGGCGTCGGGTGATCGGCCGGCACGCCCTGCGCAACGCGCTCATCCCGATCGTCACCTTCCTCGGTGCCGACCTCGGTGGTCTGATGGGCGGCGCGGTCATCACGGAGAAGATCTTCAACATCCACGGCATCGGCGGTCTGCTCGCCCAGGCCGTGTACCAGAAGCAGGGCACGATCATCGTCGGCGTCGTCACGCTGCTGGTGATGATCTACCTCGTCACCACCCTGCTCGTGGACCTGCTGTACGCCGTGCTCGACCCGAGGATCCGCTATGAGTGAGACCATCACCAAGGGCGCCGAGGCCCCCTCCGAGGACAACTCCCCGAAGTCCTCCCCGGAGAAGAAGCAGAAGCCGGAGCGCGTCGCCAGTCTCTGGTCGGACGCGATGAGCGACCTGCGCCGCAACCCGGTCTTCATCATCGGCGCCGTGCTGGTGTCGTTCCTGCTCCTGCTGGCCGTCGTGCCGCAGTGGTTCACGGACGGCAGCCCGTTCGACTCGGGGGCCTGCGACCTGGCCGACTCGCTGAAGCGTCCGAGCGGCGACCACTGGTTCGGCTTCGACGTCCAGGGCTGCGACATCTACACCCGCACGGTGTGGGGCGCGCGCAACTCGATCATCGTCGGCGTCCTGACCACCACCATGGTCACCCTGGTGGGCGCCCTCCTCGGCCTGCTGGCCGGGTGGAAGGGCGGGATCGTCGACAGCATCCTCTCGCGCTTCACCGAGATCTTCTTCTCGATCCCGCTGCTGCTCGGCGGCATGCTGATCATGTCGATGCTCGGCAAGGGCAACGCCTGGACGGTCTCGGTCGTGATGACCGTGCTCGGCTGGCCGCAGATCTTCCGCATCATGCGTGCCTCGGTGCTGTCGAACAAGAACAACGACTACGTGATGGCGGCCCGCGCCCTCGGCGCCGGCTCCGGCCGGATCACCTTCCGGCACATCGTGCCGAACGCCATCGCGCCGGTCATCGTCGTCTCCGCGATCAGCCTGGGTGTCTACATCGGCGCCGAGGCGGCCCTGTCCTACCTGGGCATCGGCGTCCAGCCGCCGGAGATCTCCTGGGGCCTGATGATCAGCGACGCGTCGGTCCGCTTCCTCGACGCACCCCACGTGCTGCTCTTCCCGTCCGCGGTACTGAGCGTCACCGTCCTGGCCTTCATCATGCTCGGCGACGCGGTCCGCGACGCCCTCGACCCGAAGCTCCGCTGAGAGAAGAGGTGACGACCCGATGACCACCGTGATCGAGAAGAACCAGAAGACCGGCCGCCTGGAGGTTGGCACCCCGCTGCTGGAGGTCAAGGACCTCCACGTGGAGTTCCACACCCGGGACGGCGTCGCCAAGGCCGTGAACGGCGTCAACTACTCCGTGGCCGCCGGTGAGACCCTGGCGGTGCTCGGCGAGTCCGGCTCCGGCAAGTCCGTGACCGCCCAGACCATCATGGGCATCCTCGACATGCCGCCCGGCAAGATCAGCCAGGGCCAGATCCTCTTCCGCGGGCAGGACATGCTCGCCATGAAGGAGGAGGACCGCCGGCAGATCCGCGGCCAGAAGATCGCGATGATCTTCCAGGACGCGCTCTCCTCGCTGAACCCCGTGATGACCGTCGGCGCCCAGCTCGGCGAGATGTTCCGGGTGCACCGCGGCTCCTCCAAGAAGGAGGCCCGGGAGAAGGCCATCGAGCTGATGGAGCGGGTGCGCATCCCCGCCGCCCGGCAGCGCGTCGGCGACTACCCGCACCAGTTCTCCGGCGGTATGCGCCAGCGCATCATGATCGCCATGGCGCTCTCCATGGAGCCCGACCTGATCATCGCGGACGAGCCCACCACCGCCCTGGACGTCACCGTCCAGGCCCAGGTGATGGACCTGCTCGCGGAGCTCCAGGCCGAGTACAACATGGGCCTGATCCTGATCACCCACGACCTCGGTGTGGTCGCCGACGTCGCGGACAAGATCGCCGTGATGTACGCGGGCCGGATCGTCGAGACGGCGCCGGTGCACGAGCTGTACGCCAACCCGGCGCACCCGTACACCAAGGGCCTGCTCCGCTCCATCCCGCGCCTGGACCAGAAGGGCCAGGAGCTGTACGCGATCAAGGGCCTGCCCCCGAACCTGCTCAAGGTCCCGGCCGGCTGCGCGTTCAACCCCCGCTGTGACGTCGCCACCGACCTGTGCCGCTCGGAGATCCCGAAGCTGCACCAGGTGACCGACAAGGACGGCAAGGAGCTCACCGGCCGCCGCAGCGCGTGCCACCTCTGGAAGGAGACCCTCCATGGCTGAGCCCATCCTGGAGGTCAAGGACCTGGTCAAGCACTACCCGCTGACCCAGGGCATCCTCTTCAAGAAGCAGGTCGGCGCGGTCAAGGCCGTCGACGGCGTCTCCTTCGACCTGGCGAGGGGCGAGACCCTCGGCATCGTCGGCGAGTCCGGCTGTGGCAAGTCCACGCTGGCCAAGGTGCTGATGAACCTGGAGCGGGCCACCTCCGGTCAGGTGCTGTTCAAGGGCGAGGACATCTCCAAGCTGTCCGGCGCGGGCCTCAAGGCCGTCCGCCGGAACATCCAGATGGTGTTCCAGGACCCGTACACCTCGCTGAACCCGCGCATGACGGTCGGCGACATCATCGGTGAGCCGTTCGAGATCCACCCCGAGGTGGCCCCGAAGGGCGACCGCCGCAAGGCCGTCCAGGACCTGCTGGACGTGGTGGGCCTGAACCCGGAGTACATCAACCGGTACCCGCACCAGTTCTCCGGCGGCCAGCGCCAGCGCATCGGCATCGCCCGCGGCCTCGCGCTCAAGCCCGAGATCATCATCTGCGACGAGCCGGTCTCCGCCCTGGACGTCTCCGTCCAGGCGCAGGTGATCAACCTGCTGGAGCAGCTCCAGAGCGAGTTCGAGCTCTCGTACATGTTCATCGCGCACGACCTCTCGATCGTCCGGCACATCTCCGACCGCGTCGGCGTGATGTACCTGGGCAAGATGGTCGAGATCGGCTCGGACGAGGAGATCTACGAGAACGCCACGCACCCGTACACCCAGGCGCTGCTCTCCGCGGTGCCGGTGCCGGACCCGACGGCGCGCGAGACCCGCGACCGGATCATCCTGACCGGTGACATCCCCTCGCCGGCCAACCCGCCGTCCGGCTGCCGGTTCCGCACCCGCTGCTGGAAGGCCGAGGAGCGCTGCTCCACCGAGGTCCCGCTGCTGGCGGTCCCCGAGGTGCTGACCGGTGCGGCCAAGCACCAGTCGGCGTGCCACTTCGCCGAGGTCCGGGAGCCGGCTGCGGCCTGATCCCGCTTCACTCCGCCCGGAAGGGCCCGCAGCCCCGTGCTGCGGGCCCTTCCGGCGTTCCGTCAACTCCTCCGGCCCCCGGTGCACCCGTCCGGGGGTACCCGACTCGCGCCGCCGCACGGGCGCGCTTCTCATGGGGTGTGATGCGTCACACACCTTGAGGAGGGACCTCCATGCCCGCAGCCACCCGTGCTCGATGGGTCCTCGCCGCAGCGACATCCGTGGCCCTGGTGGCCAGCGGGTGCAGCAGCGGCGGCGGCAGCAGCAGCGGTTCGTCGGACAGCACCAAGACCTTCAGCTACCAGAGCAGTGAACCGCAGAACCCGTTGCAGCCGGCGAACGCCAACGAGACGGGTGGTGGGCGCATCCTGCAGAACCTGTTCAAGGGCCTGGTCGACTACGACCCCACCAACGCGAAGATCCGGATGCAGGTCGCCGACACCATCGAGACGAGCGACTCCCAGACCTTCACCATCACCCTGAAGGACGGCTGGAAGTTCCACGACGGGACCCCGGTCCACGCCAAGAACTTCGTCGACGCGTGGAACTGGGCCGCGACCACCAGCAACAACCAGATCAACAGCTCCTGGTTCTCCGACATCGAGGGCTACCAGGACGTCCACCCGACGAGCGGCCAGCCCGCCACGAACAAGATGTCCGGGCTGACCGTCGTGGACGACCTGCACTTCACCGTGAAGCTCAACGGCAAGGTCTCCTACTTCGAGTACAAGCTCGGCTACATCGCCTTCTCCCCGCTGCCCGACGCCTTCTTCAACGACCCGGCCGGGTACGGCCAGAAGCCGGTCGGCAACGGCGCCTACCAGTTCGTGAGCTGGGACCACAACCAGCAGGTGGTCACCAAGGCGTTCCCGGACTACCAGGGCGTCGACAAGCCGAAGAACGGCGGCATCGTCTTCAAGATGTACAGCACCGCGGAGGCCGCCTACGCGGACCTCCAGTCCAACAACCTGGACGTGATCGACCAGGTGCCCCCGTCGGCGCTGGCCACCTACAAGAGCGACCTCGGCGACCGGGCGATCGACGCGCCGCAGGGCGCCATCCAGAACATCGGCTTCACCCTGTACCAGCCGGACTGGGCCCCGCCGGAGAAGGCCAAGGTCCGCCAGGGCCTGTCGATGGCGATCGACCGCGAGACCATCACCAAGACGGTGCTGCAGGGCTCGCGCAAGGCGGCCACCGCCTGGGTCGCCGAGGGCGTCGAGGGCTACAAGGACGGCCAGTGCGGTGCCAACTGCACGTTCGACCCGGCCAAGGCGAAGCAGCTGATCGCCGAGGGCGGCGGCGTGCCCGGCAACAGGCTGACGATCACCTACAACGCGGACGGCGGCCACAAGGAGTGGGTCGACGCGGTCTGCAACTCGATCCGGCAGAGCACCGGCGTGGACTGCGTGGGCGACCCGAAGCCCGACTTCAAGACCGCCCGCGCGGCGATCACCGGCCACCAGATCAACGGTGCGTTCCGTACCGGCTGGGTGCAGGACTACCCGCTGAACGCCAACTTCCTCGCGGACGTCTACCGCACCGGTGCCGCCTCCAACGACTTCGGCTACAGCAGCCCGCAGTTCGACCAGCTGGCGAACCAGGCCGACCAGGCTCCCAGCGTGGCCGACACGGTGACCGGCTACCAGCAGGCCGAGGCCGTGCTGGCGGGCGACATGCCGGCGGTCCCGCTCTGGTACTACCGCACCAACTCGGGCTACTCCACCAAGGTGCAGAACGTCGAGTTCGACTCCTTCGGCAACCCCGCCTGGACCCAGGTCGAGGTCAAGGGCTGATCAGCCCCCCTGCGCCGGCCCCGCCCTCCCCGCACGGAGGGCGGGGCCCGGGCACTCGGTCAGATAGCTAGGAAGGAGGCTCGGATGGGCAGTTATGTGCTGCGTCGGGTACTGCAGATGATCCCGGTGTTCTTCGGCACCACGCTGCTGATCTTCCTGATGGTCTACACCCTGCCGGGCGACCCGGTCTCGGCGCTGTTCGGCGACAAGGCCGCCGACCCCGCCGTGGTGGCCAACCTCAAGCACAAGTACTACCTGGACCAGCCGCTCTGGAAGCAGTACCTGCACTACATGGGGAACCTCTTCCAGGGGGACTTCGGCACCAGCTTCACCGGCCGGCCGGTCACCGAGATCATGGCGGACGCCTTCCCGGTCACCATCCGGCTGGCCGTGATGGCCTTCCTCTTCGAGATGATCCTCGGCCTCTGCCTGGGCCTGGTCTCCGGTCTGAAGCGCGGCAGCCTCCAGGACACCCTGGTGCTGGTCCTCACCCTGCTGGTGATCTCGATCCCGGTCTTCGTGCTGGCCTACATCGCCCAGACGATCTTCGCGACCAATCTGGGCTGGGTCACCCCGACGGTGCAGGACTCGACGGACCTCTCCCAACTGATCCTGCCGGCGATCGTCCTGGGCTCGCTCTCACTGGCCTTCGTCGCGCGGCTCACCCGGACCTCGATCGGCGAGAACCTGCGGGCCGACTACCTCCGCACGGCGGTCGCCAAGGGCCTGCCCCGGCGCACCATCATCTCCCGTCACCTGCTGCGCAACTCGCTCATCCCGGTGGTCACCTTCCTCGGTACCGACCTGGGCGCGCTGATGGGCGGCGCGATCGTCACGGAGGGCATCTTCAACGTCCAGGGCATCGGCAACGTCCTGTACCGGGCGATCAACCAGAAGGAGGGACCCACCGTGGTCGGCATCGTGACCGTCCTGGTGATCGTCTACCTGGTCGCCTCCCTCATCGTCGACCTGCTCTACGCGGTCCTGGACCCGAGGATCCGCTATGCCTGACATCCACGACGAGAGCTCGTACGAACCGCACCCCAAGCCGGGGATGGACCACCTGGACTACGCCGGTGAGCAGGGCATGGCGGTCGAGCTGGAGACCCTGGTGGAGCCCGACCCGGTCAAACGGGAGGAGGCCCGCAGCCTCTGGGGCGATGCCTGGCGGGACCTCCGGCGGCGGCCGATCTTCCTGATCTCGGCGGTGCTGATCCTGCTGCTGGTCGTGATGGCGATCTTCCCCTGGGCGTTCACCGACGCCGACCCGCGCAAGGCCGACCTGGTCAACGACTACCTCAGGCGGCCGGACTGGACGGACTTCTTCGGCGCCGGCTGGTTCGGCTACGACGGCCAGGGCCGGTCCATCTACGCCCGGGTGGTGTACGGCGCCCGGGCGTCGATCACCGTCGGCATCTGCGTGACCGCCGCGGTGACCGTGCTCGGCGGACTGGCCGGGATGGTGGCCGGCTACTTCGGCGGCGGCGTGGACGCGGTGATCTCCCGGATCATCGACATCTTCTTCGGCATCCCGCTGCTGCTCGGCGCGCTGGTCCTGCTGAACTCCTTCTCCCACCGCACGGTGTGGAGCGTGGTGATCGCGCTCGCCTTCCTCGGCTGGACGCAGATCGCGCGCGTCATGCGCGGTGCGGTGCTGACGGTCAAGCAGTCCGACTTCGTGGTGGCCGGCCGGGCGCTCGGCGCCGGCACCGGCCGGCTGATGCTCCGGCACATCCTGCCGAACGCGGTCGCCCCGGTGATCGTGGTGGCCACCATCGCCCTGGGCGGGTACATCGCCACCGAGGCGACGCTGAGCTTCCTCGGCATCGGCCTGCAGGATCCGACCATCTCCTGGGGCATCGACATCTCCTCCGCCCAGAAGGTGATCCGGACCGCCCCGTACGTGATGTTCTTCCCGGCCGCGGCACTCTCCGTCACCGTGCTGGCCTTCATCATGCTGGGCGACGCGGTGCGCGACGCCCTCGACCCGAAGCTTCGCTGAGCGAGGGGACGCATCGTGACCACAGCAGTCGATACCGGCAAATCCCAGCACGAGAAGCCCTACGAGGGGCCGCTGCTCGACGTCCGCGACCTGCACGTCGAGTTCGTCACCCGGGACGGGGTGGCCAAGGCGGTCAACGGGGTCAACTACAGCGTGCGGGCGGGGGAGACCCTGGCGGTGCTCGGCGAGTCCGGTTCGGGCAAGTCGGTGACCGCGCAGGCGATCATGGGCATCCTCGACATGCCGCCGGCCCGCATCCCCCGCGGCGAGATCCGGTTCCGCGGACAGGACATGCTCACCATGGGCAGGGAGGAACGGCGGAAGATCCGCGGGCAGAAGATCGCGATGATCTTCCAGGACGCGCTCTCCTCGCTGAACCCGGTGCTCACGGTGGGCTTCCAGCTCGGCGAGATGTTCCGCGCCCACCACGGCGCCTCGCGCAAGGAGGCCAAGGAGAAGGCCATCGAGCTGATGGACCGGGTGCGCATCCCCGCCGCCCGGGACCGGGTCGGCGACTACCCGCACCAGTTCTCGGGCGGTATGCGCCAGCGCATCATGATCGCCATGGCGCTGGCGCTGGAGCCCGACCTGATCATCGCGGACGAGCCCACCACGGCCCTGGACGTCACCGTCCAGGCCCAGGTGATGGACCTGCTCGCGGAGCTCCAGGCCGAGTACCACATGGGTCTGATCCTGATCACCCACGACCTCGGTGTGGTCGCCGACGTGGCCGACAAGATCGCCGTGATGTACGCGGGCCGGATCGTCGAGACGGCGCCGGTGCACGAGTTGTACGCGCGCCCGGCGCACCCGTACACCAGGGGTCTGCTGGACTCGATCCCGCGCCTGGACCAGAAGGGCCAGGAGCTGTACGCGATCAAGGGCCTGCCGCCCAACCTCCTGCGGATCCCGCCGGGTTGCGCGTTCAACCCGCGCTGTCCGCGGGCGCAGGCCGTCTGCGGGCGGGAGGTGCCGGAGCTGTTCCCGGTCACCGAGGACGACGGCACCGAGCTGGCCGGGCGGGGCAGTGCCTGCTTCTTCTGGAAGGAGACCCTCCATGACCGCTGACGGGACGGGCGCCGGTGCGACGGGCTCCGGTGGGACGGGGGCCGGTGCGACGGGGGCCGGGACCGGGACCGGGGCGACGAGGGTGACCGGGGTGAGCGCCGCGCCCGTGGAGGCCGCCTTCGCCCAGAAGGTGGCGCGCGGCGAGCCGATCCTGGAGGTCCGCGACCTGGTCAAGCACTTCCCGCTGACCAGGGGGGTGCTGTTCAAGAAGCAGGTCGGCGCGGTGAAGGCGGTCGACGGGGTCTCCTTCGACCTGCGGCAGGGCGAGACACTGGGCATCGTCGGCGAGTCGGGCTGCGGGAAGTCCACGCTGGCCAAGGTGCTGATGAACCTGGAGCCCGCCACCGCGGGATCGGTCCGGTTCAAGGGCGAGGAGATCTCCCGGCTCTCCGGGGCCGGGCTGAAGGCGGTGCGGCGGAACATCCAGATGGTGTTCCAGGACCCGTACACCTCGCTGAACCCGCGCATGACGGTCGGCGACATCATCGGTGAGCCCTACGAGATCCACCCCGAGGTGGCCCCGAAGGGCGACCGCCGCAAGGCCGTCCAGGACCTGCTGGACGTGGTGGGCCTGAACCCGGAGTACATCAACCGGTACCCGCACCAGTTCTCCGGCGGCCAGCGCCAGCGCATCGGCATCGCGCGGGGGCTGGCGCTCAAGCCGGAGGTCATCATCTGCGACGAGCCGGTGTCCGCGCTGGACGTCTCGGTGCAGGCGCAGGTGATCAACCTGCTGGAGCAGCTCCAGAGCGAGTTCAACCTCTCGTACATGTTCATCGCGCACGACCTCTCGATCGTCCGGCACATCTCCGACCGGGTCGGCGTGATGTACCTCGGCAGGATGGTCGAGATCGGCAGCGACCGGGAGATCTACGACCACGCCACGCACCCGTACACCCAGGCGCTGCTCTCCGCGGTGCCGGTGCCGGATCCGACGGCGCGCGAGTCGCGGGACCGGATCGTCCTCACCGGGGACGTGCCCTCGCCGGCGAACCCGCCGTCCGGCTGCCGGTTCCGCACCCGCTGCTGGAAGGCGCAGGAGAAGTGCGCGCTGGAGACCCCGCTGCTGGCCGTCCCGGCCTGGCTGGACGGGCTCGCGGCGCACGACTCGGCGTGCCACTTCGCGGCCGAGCGCGGACCGGGGGAGTGGGCTCCGGCGGGGGAGTCCGGGAAGGGGCCCGGGGGAGAGCCCGGGGGCGGCCCGGAAACCGTTTGACACCGGGCGTACGCCCCACTCACAGAGCGCGTCCTCCGTTCGGAGGGCGCGCTCTCGCGTTGCGGCCCGCCGACCTGCGGGAATTCCCGTCCGAACGGTGTCCGGGGCACTCGGAAATGATCATTACGCTTCGTAATGCGCCGAATACCGGTGATATATGTTCGTTATTCGGAAAGTGGAATTGACGGCTCCGCGCGCGATATGGAGGAATTTGCCGAGTATTGTCACGGGTTGGTCTGAGCATGTAATTGAAAAGAGATGTGACGGCGATTCCACCGAAGGGGTCGGGTGATCGATAGTTGCTCTGCGCGTATCAGTGGTCACCTCGTCACCTGTGCGGATCGGCCCTGAGATGTCGACCTTCGCCATGCCCGGCACACCGACTGGCGAGGCGCCGTTCGTTCGTAAGCCCTTAAATCGAGGAGCAGTTGAATGAGGCTCACCAAGACGATGCGTTGGACCGCGCTCGCGGCCTGCACCGCGCTCGCGATCTCGGCCTGCAGCACCAGCAGCGACAAGATGTCCTCGGACGGGGGCACCTCGGGGTCGGGCAAGAAGGGCGGCTCGATCAGCGTCGAGCTGGGTGAGCCGCAGCACGGTCTGGTACCGCAGAACACCGCGGAGTCCGAGGGCTCCGAGGTGCTCAACGCGATCTTCGCCGGCCTGGTCGACTACGACATCAAGGACAACTCGCCGCGGCTGCGGGTCGCCGAGTCGATCGAGAGCCCGGACGCGACCGTCTGGACGATCAAGCTCAAGGACGGCTACACCTTCCACAACGGCGAGAAGGTCACCGCGCAGTCGTTCGTCGACGCCTGGAACTACGGCGCGAACCAGGCCAACGCGCAGGAGGCCATGCCGTTCTACGACAAGATCCTCGGCTCCGAGGAGCTGGCCCCGGGCAAGGACAAGACGCCCACCGCGGACAAGCTCAAGGGCCTGGCGGTCGTCGACGACAAGACCTTCACCGTCACCCTCAAGGTGCCGTTCTCGCAGTTCAAGACCATGCTCGGCTACAACGCCTTCTTCCCGCTCCCGAAGGCCTTCTTCACCGACACCAAGGCCTTCGAGGAGGCGCCGATCGGCAACGGCGCCTTCCAGATGGACGGCAAGTGGGAGCACAACAAGCAGATCAAGGTCAAGCGGTACGAGAACTTCCCGGCGTCGGACGGAAAGGCCAAGCTGGATTCCGTCACGTTCAAGGTTTACGACAAGCTGGAAACCGCGTACAACGACCTGCGCGCGAACAACATCCAGATCACCGACAAGCTGCCGATCTCGGCGATGGCGACCGTCGCCCAGGAGTTCGGCGACCGCTACATCTACAAGCCGGAATCCGGCGTCGGTTACCTCGGATTCCCGATCGCCACGAACCCGGCGTTCCAGAAGCCGGAGCTGCGCAAGGCGATCTCGATGGCGATCGACCGCGAGGCGATCACCAAGACGATTTTCTCGGGCACCCGCAAGCCGGCCGACGACTTCATCAGCCCGATCATCCCGGGCTACCGCGCGGGCGCGCTCGGCGACGCCGCCAAGTACGACCCGGCGAAGGCCAAGGAGCTCTTCACCCTGGCCGGCGGCCTGCCCGGCAACACGATCGAGATCGGGTACAACGCCGACGGCGGCCACAAGGAGTGGATCGAGGCGGTCGGCAACCAGCTGAAGAAGAACCTCGGTCTGGAGGTCACCTTCAAGCCGTTCGAGAAGTTCGGCGCCATCCTCACCGCGCTGGGCGACAAGAAGTACTCCGGGGCCTTCCGCATGGCCTGGTCGATGGACTACCCGTCGATCGAGAACTACCTGCGCCCGATCTTCTCCAAGGTCGCCATCGAGAACGGCTCCAACTACGGCGGCTACGTCAACGAGGAGTTCGAGGCCACGCTGGCCAAGGCCGACGCCGCCAAGGGCGAGGCCGAGGGCCTCAAGCTCTACCAGGCCGCCGACGACATCCTCATCAAGGACCTGCCGTACATCCCGGTGTACACCTACATGTCCTCCGCGGCCTACACGAAGACCGTCAAGAACGTGAACGTCAACGCCCAGGGGCAGATGGACCTGGCCAACGTCGAACTGGCCTGACGCCCCCCAGCTGACCGGTACGCCACGGCGGGGGGGGGGGGGGGCCCCCCCCCCCCCCCCCCCCCGCCCGGGCCCCCCCCCCCGGGAGTCCGCAAGGGCGGCCGGGGGTTGGGCCGGAGAACGAAACCCAAAAAAAAAAAAGACGCCCCCCGGAGGGTAA
>NZ_JBEXNT010000041.1:0-62839 GCF_040611255.1 Kitasatospora sp. NPDC002965
TCCTTCAGGCGGCTTTCACACCGGCCCTCCGGGCGCTTCGTTCTTTCGTGTTTCCAGCTTACCAGACGTTTTCCGCTCCGTTTTCCGGAGTTTCACTCACCTGACTCGCTTTCGTACTTTCAGCTTATCAGACGCTTTCCGCTCCGCTTCCGGCGCTTCCTTCGTCCAACTCGCTGGCGTCTTCTGTGGCTTGACGCCCCGTCCGACGTTTCAAACTCTAGCCGACCCCCGCTCCGAAAAGCGAATCCGGCCGCAATCCCCTGAAATGAGCACACCGAATAAGACCTGCGCCGTGAAAGCCGAAAGGCATGACGCGACACGATCCGCACGGGAAGTGGTGTTTCAGAGGATTGGCCGCCCCAGGACCGTCCGCGCTGATGCGTGTCCGGTGCTCCCTGCCGAGCGACTAGAGAACACTACGCCCGATGGGGTGGAGGTGCAAACCCTCCCGGGCAGTGCCGGCCGCGGAAAGCCCGCAGGCCGGTCCGCCGGGGAGCGGACCGGCCTGCGGGGCCCGGCGACGGACGGGGGAACCCGCCGTCGGGAGGCTCAGCTGTTGGTCGGGAAGCCGAGGTTGATGCCGCCGTGCGAGGGGTCGAGCCAGCGCTGGGTGACGGCCTTGCCGCGGGTGAAGAAGTGAACGCCGTCCGCGCCGTAGGCGTGGGCGTCACCGAACAGCGAGGCCTTCCAGCCGCCGAAGGAGTAGTAGGCCACCGGGACGGGGATCGGCACATTGATACCGACCATGCCGACCTCCACCTCGTACTGGAAGCGCCGGGCGGCGCCACCGTCGTTGGTGAAGATGGCGGTGCCGTTGCCGTAGGGGTTGGCGTTGATGAGCGCCAGACCCTCCTCGTAGGAGGCGACCCGCACCACCGAGAGCACCGGGCCGAAGATCTCGTCGGTGTAGACGGACATGCCGGGCTTCACGTGGTCGAACAGCGTCGGGCCCAGCCAGAAGCCGTCCGCCGTGGGCGCGCCGTGACGGTCCTCGACCGTGACCGGGTGCTTGCGGCCGTCGACCGC
Organism: Kitasatospora sp. NPDC002965; assembly: GCF_040611255.1. Lineage (NCBI taxonomy): Bacteria > Bacillati > Actinomycetota > Actinomycetes > Kitasatosporales > Streptomycetaceae > Kitasatospora > Kitasatospora sp. NPDC002965. The sequence continues at coordinate 1,027 of NZ_JBEXNT010000041.1, forward strand.
GAGCTCGGCGCCGTCCGCGAGACCGGACTCGACGTAGGACGTGACCTTGTCCCGGTGCTGGCCGGTGACCAGCGGGCCCATCTCGGACTCGCCGTTGCAGCCCGGGCCGACCGTGAGGGTGGCGATCCGCTGCTTGATCTTCTCGACCAGCTCGTCGCCGACCGGGTCGACCGCGACCAGGACGGAGACCGCCATGCAGCGCTCGCCGGCCGCACCGAAGCCGGCGTTGACGGCGGCGTCGGCGCTCAGGTCGAGGTCGGCGTCGGGCAGGACCAGCATGTGGTTCTTGGCCCCGCCGAGCGCCTGGACGCGCTTGCCGTACCGGGTGCCGGTCTCGTACACGTACCGGGCGATGGGGGTGGAGCCCACGAAGCTGACCGACTTGATGTCCGGGTGCTCCAGCAGGCGGTCGACGGCCACCTTGTCACCGTGCACGACGTTGAAGACGCCGTCCGGCAGGCCGGCCTCCTTCCACAGCCCGGCCAGGAAGTTGGCGGCGGACGGGTCCTTCTCGGAGGGCTTGAGGACGACGGTGTTACCCGCGGCCACAGCGATCGGGAAGAACCACATCGGCACCATGGCCGGGAAGTTGAACGGCGAGATGATCGCGACGGGGCCGAGGGGCTGGCGGATCGAGTAGACGTCGATACCGGTGGAGGCCTGCTCGGTGAAGCCGCCCTTGAGCAGCTGCGGGATGCCGCAGGCGTACTCGACGACGTCCAGACCGCGGGCGATCTCGCCGAGCGCGTCGGAGTGCACCTTGCCGTGCTCGGCGACGATGATCGACGCCAGCTCGTCCCGGCGGGCGTTGAGCAGCTCGCGGAAGGCGAAGAGCACGGAGGTGCGCTTGGCGATCGACGCGGTGCGCCACTCGGTGAACGCCGAGGCGGCGGCGGCCACCGCCTGGTCGACCTCGGCGGTCTCCGCGAAGTCGACGTGGCCCGTGACCTGGCCGGTGGCCGGGTCGAAGATGTCACCGCGACGGGGCGCGGCACCGGCGGTGGCGACCGGCCGGCCGCCGATCCAGTGGGTGATGTGCTTGCTCAAGGTCCGTCTGCCTCCGAAGTCCCGGGCGGCATCAAGCCACCGGTCCCTTGTGTGACGCCGCCCGCGCGGTGGCCGGGCGACGGGGTCACGGGGCTACCGCGCTCGGCACCCAGTCTGGTCGCCCTCGCCGACGGGCTCAACGAACAGGCTGACGGGTATCGACGGTTCAGCCTTACAGGTCGTCGGGCGGGCGCCCGGAGAGGAGGCCGGAGCGGCTCCCGAGGGCCGGGTGGAGGGGGCGCTGGGTGGACGACGGAGGGCGCAGGGCGGGAGAGGTCACGCCTCCTCCTCGTCCTCCAGGTACGGGTCGTGCAGGCCGTCGGCCGCCTCCTGGGTCTCCAGCAGGTCGAGCCTCAGGTCCTGTGCCCACGCGAGCGCCCACCGCTTCAGCGCGTCGACCTCCTCCGCGGGACAGCCCCGGGCCCGGAACCGGCCGTCGGCGGCCTCGGCCAGGGTCTCCAGCCGGTCGGCGAGCACCGCGGGCTGGAAGTCGGCATCGAGCGCGGTGGCCAGCGCGAGGAGCTCGCCCTCCCGGTACCAGGCGGTCAGCGCGTGCACGTCGATGAGGTCACGGGGCAGGGCCCGGTCGGCGAGCAGCGCCGTGGTGAGCGCCGCAGCGTCCTCCAGCGCGACGGCCGTCACCGCCAGCGGGGCCTCGGGCCCGCCCAGGCCGACCCGGACCGGTCGGTGGCCGAGCGGTTCCTTCCGCAGTTCGACGGCGTGCGACCTCCCACCGAGGGTGAGCCGGACGGAGAGCTGTTCCATGCGCGGCGTGCCCGGCCGCTCGGCGACCCCGCCGCCGGCCGCCCGGTAGGTGGCGGCCAGCTCGGCGGCGGCCTGCGGCAGGTCGGTGGTGCCGTCGGCCACCAGGGTGAGCCCGTCCTGGGGGCAGGCCGGGACGCCGTGGGCACGCAGGGCGTGCCCACCGGCGAGGGCGAGTCCGGTCCGGTCGCAGACGGGCCTGGCCAGTTCGGCGAGACGCAGCTGGGCCGGGTCCGGGCGGAGGGACGGGTCGACGGCGTCCGGGGCAGTGGTCACCCCTCCAGTCTGGCGCGCCGCGCCATCCCGTGCGCCGCTCCCCCGCGCCGTTCCGGGCGGGTGGCTGCCGGGCCGCCGAGCCCGTCCGGCAGGGGGACGGCCCAGGGACGGCCCGGAGACGGCCCGGCGGTTCACCCGTCGCTGAGCCCCGCGGCGGCCTCGTGGAGGACGAGCTCCAGGACGACCGGGTCGTTGAGCCGTCCGGTGCCGTCGGGCGGGACCAGCCAGCGGACGCCCCGGCTGCGCCGGCCGGGGTGCGGCACGACGATCCAGGTCCCCTCGCCCGCGCAGCGCACGCCGGTGCCGACCCACCGGGCGGCTGTGCCGACGGGGACCAGGAACCCGATGTGCTCGTCCCCGAAGTCGGCCAGGACCGGTCCGCAGGACCGGGCGCCGAGCAGGTCCACGGCGGGCCGGCCGAGCCGGCCGGGCACCGAGAGAAGGTCCCAGCGACGCCCGGCGGGGAGCAGCATCAGGCCGAAGCCGGTGCGTTCCCACTGTTCCCGGAAGGCCTCCGGGTCCGGTGCCGCCTGGGCCAGCCAGTGCAGTCCGGTGTGTTCCATGTGTGGTCCCCGCTTCTTCGCGTCGGTGCTGTCCGAGACACGGCGGGGGACAGTGAGACCCGCCGTCACCAACGAGAGGCGGACGGCGGGTCTCTCTTACACAGGTCCAAGGGTCGCCCGGGTCACACCTGGGCGACCCGACGGCCGCGGCCGTCGGCTACCGGCTACCGGTCAGCTGTCGAAGCCGAGCCCCATCCGGTCGAGGGCGCGCAGCCAGAGGTTGCGCCGGCCGCCGAGGCGGTCGGCGCGCTCCAGCGACCGCGTGGTGATCTCGATGCCCGCCCAGCGGACCGGCTCGGGCGGGAAGGGCAGCGGCTTGCGGCGGACCATCTCCAGGTCGGTGCGTTCGGTGCGCTCCCCCGACAGCAGGTCGAGCATCACCTCGGCGCCGAAGCGGGTGGCGCCGACGCCGAGGCCGGTGTACCCGGCGGCGTACGCGACCCGGCCGCGGTGGGCGGTGTCGTAGAACGCCGAGAACCGGCTGCAGGTGTCGATGGCACCGCCCCAGGCGTTGGTGAAGCGGACGCCGTCCAGCTGGGGGAAGCAGCGGGCGAAGTTCTGCGCCAGGGTGTCGAAGGTCTGCGGCCGCTGGTCGTACTCCCGGCGCAGGTGTCCGCCGAAGTGGTAGACGGCGTCGTAGCCGCCCCAGAGGATCCGGTTGTCGGCGCTGAGCCGGAAGTAGTGGAACTTGTTCGCGCTGTCGCTGAGGCCCTGCCGGCCGCGCCAGCCGATGGCGGCGAGCTGCTCGTCGGTGAGCGGCTCGGTCATCAGGGCGTAGTCGTACACGGGGACGATGTACGGACGGACGCGCCGGAGCAGGGACGGGAAGGCGTTGGTGCCGAGGGCGACCTTGCCGGCGAACACCCGGCCGTGCGGGGTCCGGACGCTCATACCGGCGCCGTCGTCGTTCAGGTCGAGCGCGGGGGTGTGCTCGAAGATCCGTACCCCCTGGGCGAGGCACGCGGCCCGGAGGCCCCAGGCCAGCTTGGCGGGATGGACCATGGCCACGCCGTCCCGGTCCCAGACGCCGCCGAGGAAGGTCGGCGAGTCGACCTCGGCCCGCAGCGCGTCGGCGTCGAGCACGGTGAGGTCGAGGCCGTACTCGGCGACGGCCTCGGCGAGCTCGTGGAGTTCGTCGAGCTGGTGGGGCTGGGTGGCGATGTCGATCTCGCCGGTCCGCTCCCACTCGGCGTCGATGCCGTACCGCTCCAGGGTCGCCTCGATGCCGTCCAGGTTGGCGGCGCCGAGGCGTTCCAGCCGGCCGAGTTCGGCGGGCCAGCGCTGCAGGCCGTTGCCGAAGCCGTGGGTGAGGCTCGCGGCGCAGAACCCGCCGTTGCGCCCGGACGCGGCCCACCCGATCTCCTGCCCCTCGACCAGGACGACGTCCAGCGAGGGGTCGCGTTCCTTGGCGATCAGGGCCGTCCACAGGCCGGAGTAGCCTCCGCCGACGACCAGGAGGTCGCAGGTGGTGGGACCGGCCAGGGCCGGCAGGGCCGGGGGGCGGCCGGGGTCCTCCAGCCAGAAGGGGGTGGGCCTGGCGTCAGCGAGCGCGCGGGCGGAGTCCATGCATTATCAGCCACTTTCTGCACGTAGAACGGTACGGAGGGTTGGTCAGGCGGCGGCCTTGCGACGGTTGCCGAGCCACTGGCCGGCCACCGTGAGCAGGACCGCGGCGGCGAACATCGCGGTGCCGATGACGTTCACCTGGACCGGGATGCCGCGCTGCGATGCGCCCCAGACGAACATCGGGAAGGTGACCGTGGTCGGTCCCGAGTTGAACTGGGTGATGATGAAGTCGTCGAAGGAGAGCGCGAAGCTGAGCAGCGCGCCCGCCGCGATGCCGGGGGCGGCGAGCGGCAGGGTGACCCTCAGGAAGGTCTGGACGGGGGTCGCGTAGAGGTCCTGGGCGGCCTGTTCGAGCCGCGGGTCCATGCTCATCACACGGGCCTTGACCGCCGTCACCACGAAGCTGAGGCAGAACATGATGTGCGCGATGAGGATGGTGGTGAAGCCGAACGGGATGCGCATGTTGAGGAAGAGCGTGCCGAGCGAGGCGGCCATCACCACCTCCGGCATGGCCATCGGCAGGAAGATCATGGCGCTGGTGGCGCCCTTGCCGCGGAACCGGTAGCGGGCCAGTGCGAAGGCGACCATGGTGCCGAGCACGGTGGCGCCGACGGTGGCGGCCACCGCGACCTGGAGGCTGAGCGAGAGCGAACCGCACATCTCGGCCACGCCGCAGGGGTCGGTCCAGGCGTCGGTGGAGAACTCGTTCCACTCGTAGTTGAACTTGCCGACCGGCTTGTTGAACGAGAAGGCGAGCACGACCAGGTTGGGGAGCACCAGGTAGGCGAGGGCCAGGAGGCCGGCGAGCACCACCAGGTTGCGGCGGATCCATGTGATCACTCTGGACATCAGACCAGCTCCTCCGTCCCGGCCTTGCGCATGTAGACCGTCACCACGCCCAGGATCAGGGCCATCAGGATGAAGCTCAACGCGGCTGCCGTGGGGTAGTCGAGCACGTTCAGGAACTGCTTCTGGATGCCGTTGCCGACCATCTGCTCGCTCGGCGAGCCCAGCAGCTGCGCGTTGATGTAGTCGCCGGACGCCGGGATGAAGGTGAGCAGGGTGCCCGCGACGACGCCGGGCAGCGAGATCGGGAAGGTCACCTTGCGGAAGGTCGTGAACGGGCGGGCGTAGAGGTCGCCGGCGGCCTCGTGCAGGCGCGGGTCGATCCGCTCCAGCGAGGTGTACAGCGGCAGGATCATGAACGGCAGGAAGTTGTAGGTGAGGCCGCAGACCACGGCGAGCGGGGTGGCGAGCACCCGGTCGCCGGAGGTGAGGCCGAGCGCGCCGGTGACGTCGAGGACGTGCAGCGCGTCGAGCGCCCCGACCACCGGGCCGCTGTCCGAGAGGATGGTCTTCCAGGCCAGCGTGCGGATCAGGAAGCTGGTGAAGAACGGCGCGATCACCAGGATCAGGATGACGTTGCGCCAGCGCCGGCCCGCCTTGAACGCGATGGTGTAGGCGAGCGGGTAGCCGATGGCCAGGCAGAGCACGGTCGCGGTGGCGGCGTAGCCGAACGACCGGACGAAGTGCCACCGGTACTCGACCAGGGCGTCCCAGTACGTCGCGACGTGCCAGGTGACCCGGAAGCCGTCCTCCAGCGAGCCGGTCTGGAGCGAGGTGGACGCCTGGTACACCATCGGCACCGCGAAGAAGACGACCAGCCAGGCGATGCCGGGCAGCAGCAGCCAGTACGGGGTGAGCCGTCGCCGGGGGCGCGGTCCGGGACCAGGGGGGCGGGCGCCGTCGGGGGGTATGGCCTCCGCGGGGGCCGCCGGGATGGTGGTGGTCATGCCGCCGCCTCCCCGGTGCCCGCGTCGATCGCCTGGGCGGCGTCCAGGGCGAAGGAGTGCGCCGGGTTCCAGTGCAGGACGACCGGGGCCCCGGGGACGATCCGGGTGTCGCGCTCCATGTTCTGCTCGAAGACGGTGACCTCCTGGCCGCCGTCCGTGCGCACCAGGTACTGGGTGGAGACGCCGATGAAGCTGGAGTCGACGACGGTGCCGACCAGGCGGTTGCGCCCGTCGGCGACCTCGGCGGAACCGTGCTCGATGGTGATCTTCTCCGGCCGCACCCCGAGGTGGACCCGCTTGGCCTCGGCGGCACAACGGGCCCGGGGCACGGTGAGCCGGGTACCGGCGGCGGTGAGCAGCAGGTCCTCGCCGGCGCTGCCGGTGACGTCGGCGGGCAGCAGGTTGGACTGGCCGAGGAAGTTGGCCACGAAGGTGGTGGCGGGGTTCTCGTAGAGCTCGGCGGGTGCGCCGAGCTGTTCGACCCGGCCGCCGTTCATCACCGCGATGGTGTCGGCCATGGTCATGGCCTCCTCCTGGTCGTGGGTGACGTGGACGAAGGTGATGCCGACCTCGGTCTGGATCCGCTTGAGCTCCAGCTGCATCTGGCGGCGGAGCTTGAGGTCGAGGGCGCCGAGCGGCTCGTCGAGGAGCAGCACCTGCGGGTGGTTGATCAGGGCGCGGGCGACGGCGACGCGCTGCTGCTGGCCGCCGGAGAGCTGGTGCGGCTTGCGCCGGGCGTACGCGCCGAGCTCGACCAGTTCGAGCATGTCCTCGACCTGCTTCCTGACGTCCTTCTTGCCGCGCCGGCGCAGGCCGAAGGCGACGTTCTCGAAGATGTCGAGGTGCGGGAAGAGCGCGTAGCTCTGGAAGACCGTGTTGACCGGGCGCTTGTACGGGGGCAGCGCGGTGACGTCCTGGCCGCCGATCAGGACGGTGCCGGAGGTGGGCTCCTCCAGACCGGCGATCATGCGCAGGGTGGTGGTCTTGCCGCAGCCGGAGGCGCCGAGCAGGGCGAAGAAGGAGCCCTGCGGGACGGTCAGGTCGAGCGGCTGGACGGCGGTGAAGGCGCCGTAGGTCTTGCCGATGCCGGTGAGGCGGACGTCGCCGCCGGCCGGGGTGCGCAGCTGGTCTGTCATGGGGGTCTCTCTGGTCGCGGCCGTCGGGGGTCAGGCGCCGATGAGCTTGGAGAACTTCTCCTCGAAGGAGCTCTCCTCGGCCTCGGTGAGGGTGCGGAAGACGTGCGCCCTGGCCGCCATCTCGGGGGTGGGGACGACCAGGGGGTTGGCCGCGGTGTCAGGGGAGAGTGCGGCGAGCTCGTCCTTCATACCGGTGACGGCGGAGACGAAGCCGATGCCGGCGACCAGCTGCGCCGCGATCTTCGGCTGGTAGTAGAAGTCGATCAGCTTCTCGGCGTTGGTCTTGTGCTGGGCCTTGGCCGGGACCAGCAGGTTGTCGGTCGAGGAGACGAAGCCCTTCTCCGGTATGACGAACTCGATGTCCGGGTTGTCGGCGCGCAGCTGGATCAGGTCGCCGCCCCAGGCGACGCAGGCGGCGATGTCGCCGGAGGACAGCTCCTGGCCGTAGTCGTTTCCGGTGAAGCGGCGGATCTGCTTGCTGTCGACGGCCTTCTGCAGCCGGGCGATCGCGGCGTCGTAGTCGTCGGCGGTGAATTTCGCCGGGTCCTTGCCCAGGTCGAGCAGGGTCATGCCCACGCTGTCGCGCATCTCGGACAGGAAGGTGACCCGGCCCTTGAGGTCGGGGTCGTCGAGCAGCTGGGAGATGCTGCCGACCTCCTTGCCCCTGGTGGCCTTCCGGTTGTAGGCGATGACCGTCTGGATGCCGGCCCAGGGGTACGAGTAGAGCCGGCCCGGGTCCCAGTCGGGGGCGCGGAAGCGGGACTCGACGGTGGTGATGGCGGTGGTGACGTTGGCCGGGTTGAGCTTCTGCGCCCAGCCGAGGCGGATCAGCCGGGCGGCCATCCAGTCGGTGAGCACCACCAGGTCGCGGCCGGTGTCCTGGCCGGCCGCGAGCTGCGGTTTGACCTTGCCGAAGAACTCGACGTTGTCGTTGACGTCCTCGGTGTACCTGACCTTGATGCCGGTGGCGGCGGTGAAGGCCTCCAGGGTGCCGTGCTTCTCCTTGTCGTTCTCGTCGGCGTCGACGTAGAGCGGCCAGTTGGAGAAGTTGACCTCCTTCTCGCCTTCCGAGAGGTCCTCGGCGGCGTTGGCGGTGGAGTCACCGGTGCCGGCGGTCCTGGCCGGCGGGATACCGCAGGCGGCCAGGGTCCCGGCGCCGGCGGCCAGGGCGGCAGCGCGCAGTACCGTGCGGCGGCCGACCGCGGCCCGGCCGCTGGTGAGGCTGCGTTCCCAGGCCTTGCGGACCGGATCGGGCAGACCGTCGGTGAGCTCGTTGAACGCCATGGAACGGGCCTCCTGGGGCAGGGGGGGTGGGGGTCCCCCGGGGGTTATCTGTCTCCGAAGACGGTGCGGTGCCAGTCCTTGCGCGCCACAGCGGTGGTGTCGAACATGACGTGCTTGACCTGGGTGTACTCGTCCATCGAGTACTGGGACATGTCCTTGCCGTAGCCGGAGGACTTGTAGCCCCCGTGCGGCATCTCGCTGATGATCGGGATGTGGTCGTTCACCCAGACGCAGCCGGCCGCGAGCTCGCGGGTGGCGCGCAGCGAGCGGTGGACGTTGCCGGTCCAGGCGGAGGCGGCCAGGCCGAAGGGGGTGTCGTTGGCCAGCCGCAGGCCCTCGTCGTCGGTGTCGAAGGGCAGCACCACCAGCACCGGGCCGAAGATCTCGCCCTGGACGACCTCGCTGTCCTGCGCGGCACCGGTGATCAGGGTCGGCAGGTAGTAGGCGCCGGGGGTGAGGTCGGTGCCGTCGTGGCCCTCGGTGCCGGTCGCGCCGCCGGTGACCACGGTGGCGCCGGCCGCACGGGCGCGCTCGACGAAGCCGGCCACCCGGTCCCGGTGGGTGTGGGAGACCAGCGGGCCGAGGTCGGTCCGCGGGTTCAGCGGGTCGCCCACCCGGACGGCCCGGTACAGCTCCGCGACGCCGGTCACGAAGGCGTCGTAGAGCGGCCGCTGGACGTAGGCGCGGGTGGCGGCGGTGCAGTCCTGGCCGCTGTTGATCAGCGAGGCGGCGACCGCGCCGTGCACGGCGGCGTCCAGGTCGGCGTCGTCGAAGACCACGAAGGGGGCCTTGCCGCCGAGCTCCAGGTGGGTCCGCTTGACGGTCGCGGCGGCCAGCTCGGCGACCCGGCGGCCCACCGGGGTGGAGCCCGTGAAGGAGACCATCGCGACGTCTGGGTGGGCGACCAGGTGCTCCCCGGCGGACCGCCCGGCGCCGGTGACCACGTTGACCACGCCGTCCGGGATGCCGGCCAGGGTGCAGGCCCGGGCGAACATCAGCGAGGTCAGCGGGGTCAGCTCGGCCGGCTTCAGGACGACGGTGTTGCCCGCCGCTATCGCCGGGAGGACCTTCCAGGCGGCCATCTGCAGCGGGTAGTTCCACGGCGAGATCGAGCCGATCACGCCGATCGGCTCGCGCCGCACGTACGAGGTGTGGTCACCGGAGTACTCGCCGGCCGCCCGGCCCTCCAGGTTGCGGGCGGCGCCGGCGAAGAAGGCGGTGTTGTCGATCGTCCCGGGGACGTCGAACTCGGTGGAGAGCTTGATCGGCTTGCCGGTCTGCGCGGTCTCCACCCGGGCCAGGTCGTCGGCGGCGCCGGTGAGGACGGCGGCCAGCCGGGTGAGTGCCTCGGAGCGTGCGCCGGGGGTGGCACCCGCCCACTCCGGCAGCGCGGCCCGGGCGGCGGCGACGGCCTCGTCGACCTGCCCGGTGGAGGCGAGGGTGACCTGCTCGACCACGCTGCCGTCGGCGGGGTTGACGACCTGGAAGGGCTCGCCCCTCCCCCGGTCCGACCGGCCCGCGATGTACTGCGCGCCCGCGCCGAAATCGGTCAGGTCCATCTGGTTCCTCCAAGTTCCCGGTGGTTCGACCGCCCGTACGGCGTCCTTGATCATCCCTGCGGGGCCGCACGCGCCGGTGGACGAGGGGCCCGTTCGGCGTGGTCGGACTGGTCGAGTCGCCGCGCCCGCGGTCCAGGGGAATCCGTTCCGACAGGTGGCCGGGATCCGCGATCCTGGCAAGACCGGTGGGGGTCCGGCAAGGGATTCCGCTGTTGCTTTCTGGTTACGCCACGGATTCCGGGGGTGATGCCCGTGTTTCGCCACAGCCGACCCGCTGACCATGCCCAATGCCGCAGGGGCGTGACAAGGGTCACTCCGCCAACCTCGACGCTCAGGGCCTTACAGGGTGCAAAGGTTCGGTCGGGGTGACAGGTCGTCGCCGGGATGGATGATTTACCTGACACTCTGAACCCTGGAGGCAGCGATGCTCCCCACCGTCGCCCATGTCCTGGACCTGGAGGTGATGCGGCGCGGCCTGCCCCAGGTGGTCGCCGGCGCCGCCCATCTGGAACGCCCGGTCCGCTGGGTGCACGTCAGCGAGCTGCCCGACGTCGCCGGCGTGCTCCAGGGCGGCGAGCTGGTCCTCAGCACCGGCATCGCCCTCCCCGAGGACCGCGAGGGACTGGCCCGCTACGTCCGCGACCTCGCCGACGTCGGCGTCGCCGGGCTGGTCATCGAGTTCGGCCGGCGCTACTTCGACACCCTGCCGCGGGCCCTGGTGCACGCCGCCGAACAGCGGGGCCTGCCCCTGATCGCGCTCCGCCGCGAGCTGCGCTTCGTCGCCGTCACCGAAGCGGTGCACGCCCTGGTGGTCAACGCCCAGCTGGAGCAGCTGCGCACCTCGGAGGCGATCCACCAGGTCTTCAACGAGCTCGTCGTGGAGGGCGCCGAACCGGTCGAGGTGGTCCGCCAGGTCGCCCGGATAGCGGGTGCCCCGGTCGTCCTGGAGAACCTCGCCCACCAGGTGCTGACCCACGACCCCGCCGGCCGGCCCGAGGCCGACCTGCTGGAGGACTGGGAACGCCGCTCACGCGGGGTCCGCCCGGCCGGCCGCACCGGCCACGACCCGCGCAGCGGCTGGCTGGTCACCACGGTCGGCGCCCGCGGCCAGGACTGGGGGCGGCTGGTCCTGGTCCAGGACCCCGGCCCGCTGCCCGACGACGGCCCGCACCCGAACACCATGCTGCTGGAGCGCGGCGCCTCGGCCCTGGCCCTCAACCGGCTGGTGGTCCGCGACCGGGAGAGCCTGGAGCGGCAGACCCACCGCACCCTGCTCTCCGGCATCCTCACCCACGCCCTCACCGTCTCCGAGGTGGCACTGCGCGCCCAGGCGCTCGGCGTCCCGCTGGAGAGCCGCCGACTGGTCGGCGTGGTGCTGCGGCAGCGCCGCGGCCCGATCCCCGCCGCGCTGGAGGCACAGGCCCGGCTGCGCGACTTCACCGAGCTGGCGGCGAGCGCGGTCCGCGCCTGCCGGCTCTCCGCCCTGGTCGGCGCGCTGGACGACGAGGGCGTCGGCGTCCTGATCGCCCTCGGCCCCCAGCAGGAGGAACACGCCTCGCTGGACGCCTTCGCGGCGGCGCTGCGCCGGCTGGCCGCCGAGGCCGCACGCGACGCGGCCGCGCCGTCCCCCGTCGTCGCGGTCGGTTCCTCGGTCGGCTCGGTCCGCGACGCCCGGCGAACCCTGCTGGAAGCCACCCAGGTCGCCGACGCCGCCCTGCACGACGCGCCCGGCGGCCGGGCGGCGGCGTACTACCGGCTGCCCGACGTCCGGCTGCGCGGCCTGCTGCACCTGCTGCGCGACGACGCCCGGCTGCAGACCTACGTGGAACGCGAGCTGGGCCCGCTGCTCGCCTACGACGCGGAGCACAACGGCCAGCTGGTCCGGATGCTGCGGATCTATCTGGAGCAGGGCCGGAACAAGTCGGCGGCGGCCGACGCCGCGCACCTGTCCCGGCCGTCCTTCTACGACCGGCTGCACAAGGTCGAACGGATCCTGGGGGTCGACCTCGACCAGGTGGAGTCCTGCCTGTCGCTGCACGTCGCCCTGCTCGCGCTGGACGCCGTCCGGCGCTGAGCGTGACCCGCCGCGAGGCGGGCCGCCCCGGACGGCCCGCCTCGGCGCCGGGTCGGTGGGGGGCGCCGGGTCGCTGGGTGTCAGGGTGTCAGGGCGCCGGGTGTCACGGTGTCAGACGCCGGTGATCCGGCCCCAGACCTTGTGGAGGACGGGCCGCTCCGCCGAGGTGACGTCGCGCATGGTGTGCAGCCGCGCGCGCATCTCCTCGGTCGGGAAGACCAGCGGGTGCTCGGCCAGCTCCGCCTTCTCCTTCTCCCCGCTGGCGGCGAGCACCTCGCGGGCGGCGGGCACCGGGCAGATGTACTGCACGGCGGCGGCCAGCTCGGCGGCCACCTCCGGCTGGTAGTAGTGGTCGATCAGCTGCTCCGCGTTGCGCTTGTGCCCGGCCCGGTTGGGGACCAGCAGGCTCTCCGCCCAGAGCTCGCCGCCCTCCTCCGGCACCACGAAGTCGAGGTCCGGGTTCTCCGCCATGAGCTGGACGGCGTCCCCCGAGTACGCCTGGCAGGCCAGCGCGGCGCCGGAGGCCAGGTCGCTGGTGTAGTCGTTGCCGGTGAAACGCCGGACGTGCCGGGTGTCGACCATCTTCTGCACCTGGTCCATGGCCCGGTGCGCGTCGTCCGCGGTGAACGCGGCGATGTCGGCGCCGTGGGCGAGCATCAGCAGGCCGAGCGCCTCGTCCAGTCCGGCGAACAGGGTGACCCGGCCCTTGAGGTCGGGCGCCCAGAGGTCGGCGGTGGAGCGCAGCTCGCGGCCGAGTTCCTTGCGGTTGTAGGCGATGCCGGTGATCCCGGACTGCCACGGCACGCTCCGCCGCCGTCCGGGGTCGAAGGCCGGCGCCGCCAGCTGCGGATCCAGGTGGGCGGTGACGTGGGGCAGGTTGACCCGGTCCAGGGTCTGCACCCAGCCGAGCGAGACGTACCGTCCGGCCATCCAGTCGCTGACCACCATGAGGTCCCGGCCGGGGTCGGTGCCCTGGATGAGCACCGGGCCCATCTTGCCGAAGAACTCGTCGTTGTCGTTGATGTCCTCGGTGTAGGTGACGGCGATCCCGGTCCGCTCGGTGAAGGCGTCCAGGGTCGGGCGCCGGCCGTCGTCGTCGGCGTCGATGTACTGGGTCCAGTTGGAGAAGACCAGCCGCGGCTCGTCCCCGGAGCGGTCGGGGGCGGACCGGCGTTCCTCGGCGACGTACGCGGACGGGATTCCGCAGCCCGTGAGGGTGCCGGCGCCGAGCAGCCCGGCGGTGCCGAGCACGCTGCGGCGGGTCAGGGCACGGCGGGTCGGGGTGGTGGGGGACATGGGGGCCTCCGGGGCGTGGGGCGGCCCCGGGCGCGCGGGCACCCGGGGCCGCCCGGTCGGTTCTGGTGCTGCCGTGTGCCGTGGTGCCGCCCCGCCGAACGGGCTGCGGCTCGGCCGGCCGCCCTGCGGGTCAGACGGTGTGCGCGTCGGTCAGCGAGAGCACCTCGTCGAGCACCGCGAGACCCGCCTTGGCCTCCTCCTCGGTCACCGTGCACGGGGGGACGACGTGGAAGCGGTTCATGTTGACGAACGGCCAGAGCCCGCGCCGCTTGCAGGCGGCGGCCAGCTCGGCCATCGGCGCGTTGGCCGCACCGGCCGCGTTGTACGGCACCAGCGGCTCGCGGGTGGCGCGGTCCTTCACCAGGTCGAGGGCCCAGAACACGCCGAGCCCGCGCACCTCGCCGATCGAGGGGTGGCGCTCGGCCAGCTCGCGCAGGCCGGGGCCGATCACGGTCTCGCCGATGTGCCGGGCGTTCTCGACGATGCCCTCCTCGGCCATCGCGTTGATCGTGGCGATCGCCGAGGCGCAGGCCAGCGGGTGACCGGAGTAGGTGAGCCCGCCGGGGAACGGCCGCTCGGCGAAGGTCGCGGCGATCTCCGCGCTGATCGCCACGCCGCCGAGCGGGACGTAGCCCGAGTTGACGCCCTTGGCGAAGGTGAGCAGGTCCGGGGTGACGTCCCAGTGGTCGGCGGCGAACCAGGCGCCGGTACGACCGAAGCCGGCCATCACCTCGTCCAGGATGAAGACGATGCCGTAGCGGTCGCAGATCTCCCGGACGCCGGCCAGGTAGCCGGGCGGCGGGACGAGGATGCCGGCCGTGCCGACCACCGTCTCCAGGATGATCGCCGCGACGGTGCCCGGGCCCTCGAACGCGATCACCTGCTCCAGGTGCGCCAGCGCGCGCTCGGACTCCTGCGCCTCGTTCTCGGCGTGGAAGTTGGAGCGGTAGGCGTACGGCCCCCAGAAGTGCACGATGCCGGAGACACCGGTCTCGTTGGCCCAGCGGCGCGGGTCGCCGGTGAGGGCGATCGCGTTGGCGGTGGCGCCGTGGTACGAGCGGTAGGTGGCGAGCACCTTCTGACGGCCGGTGTGCAGCCGGGCCAGCCGGATGGCGTTCTCGTTGGCCTCGGCGCCGCCGTTGGTGAAGAAGATCCGGTCGAGGTCGCCCGGGGTCCGCTCGGCGATCAGCCGGGCGGCCTCGCTGCGGGACTCCACCGCGAAGCCGGGAGCGATGGTGCAGAGCTTCGCCGCCTGCTCCTGGATCGCCGCGACCACCTTCGGGTGCTGGTGACCGATGTTGGTGTTCACCAGCTGCGAGGAGAAGTCGAGGTAGCGGTTTCCGTCGTAGTCCCAGAAGTACGAGCCCTCGGCGCCGGCCACCGCGAGGGGGTCGATCAGGGCCTGGGCGGACCACGAGTGGAAGACGTGCGCGCGGTCGGCGGCCTTGACGGCCTGGCCGGCGGCTGGGTCGGCGGTGGGGATGCTCATGCGGCAAGGCTAGGGAGTCCGGCCGCCGAAGTGCAGGCGCATCCTGTCAGGCGGTCACCCGAACGGCCGACAGGGTGCAAAGACACAGGGCCCGGGTCGCAAGGACCCGGGCCCATCGTCGGATCACCCGAACATCAGATCGCAGGCATCCTGTGCCCGGCCGTCACGACCCGCTGGATCGCGGTCATACAGCACCCGACCGTCACGACCCGCTAGATCGCGGTCATACAGCACCCGACCGTCACGACCCGCTAGATCGCGGTCATGACGTGCTTCACGCGGGTGTAGTCCTCGAAGCCGTAGGAGGAGAGGTCCTTGCCGTAGCCGGACTTCTTGAAACCACCGTGCGGCATCTCGGCGACCAGCGGGATGTGGGTGTTGATCCAGACGCAGCCGAAGTCCAGCCGGCGGGACATCCGCATCGCGCGGGCGTGGTCCTTGGTCCAGACCGAGGAGGCCAGCGCGTACTCGACGCCGTTGGCGTAGTCGACGGCCTGGTCCTCGTCGGAGAACCGCTGCACGGTGATGACCGGGCCGAAGACCTCGTTCTGGATGATCTCGTCGTCCTGGTTCAGCCCGGAGACGACGGTCGGGGCGTAGAAGTAGCCCTTGTCGCCGACCCGGTGGCCGCCGACCTCGACCTTGGCGTGCTTCGGCAGGCGCTCGATGAAGCCGGTGACCTGCGTCAGCTGGTTGGCGTTGTTCAGCGGGCCGTAGAGCACGTCCTCGTCGTCCACGCCGCCGGTCTTGGTCTCGGCCGCGGCCTTGGCCAGCGCCTCGACGAACGCGTCGTGGATCGACTCGTGCACCAGCACGCGGGTGGCGGCGGTGCAGTCCTGGCCGGCGTTGAAGAAGCCCGCCACGGAGATGCCCTCGACCGCCTCGGCGATGTCGGCGTCCTCGAAGACCACGACCGGGGCCTTGCCGCCCAGCTCCAGGTGGACGCGCTTGACGTCCTTCGAGGCGGACTCGGCGACCGAGATGCCGGCCCGCACCGAGCCGGTGATCGAGGCCATCGCCGGGGTGGGGTGCTCGACCATGGCCTTGCCGGTCTCCCGGTCGCCGCAGATCACGTTGAAGACGCCGGCCGGCAGCTCCAGGTCCCTCAGGACGCCGCCGATGATCTCGGCCAGCAGCACCGTGGAGGCGGGGGTGGTGTCGGAGGGCTTCAGCACCACGGTGTTGCCGGCGGCGATGGCCGGGGCGAACTTCCAGACGGCCATCATCATCGGGTAGTTCCACGGCGCCACCTGGGCGCAGACGCCGACCGGCTCGCGGCGGACGATCGAGGTCATGCCGTCCATGTACTCACCGGCGGCCTTGCCCTCCAGCAGGCGGGCGGCACCGGCGAAGAACCGGATCTGGTCGACCATCGGGCCGATCTCCTCGGAGAGCGTCAGCGACCGCGGCTTGCCCGTGTTGCGACACTCGACGTCGACGATCTCGTCGGCACGCGCCTCGACCGCGTCGGCGATCTTCAGCAGCAGCTTCTGCCGGGTGCTCGGAGTGGCGTCGCGCCAGAGCGGGAACGCGGCTGCGGCACTGGCCATGGCGGAGTCCACGTCGGAGGCACCGGACAGCGGGGACGTCGCGTAGACCTCGCCGGTGGTGGGGTCGACGATGTCGAGCGTGCGGCCGTCCGCCGCGTCGACGAACTCACCGTTGATGTAGTTGCGCAGCGTGCGAAGGTCGCTCACGGTCTCTCCTCGGTCTCGGCCTGCGGCGTTGCAGAATCCGGCGCCATGGTACGTCGACCGGTCCGGCCGACGAAGGGCGCCGAGTGGCCGGGCCGGCGGCGGCACGGTCCACTGGTGGGGTGGTTCGCGCGGCCCTGCGGAGCCACGCGGGTACCGGGCCAGGTTAACCGTTCGACTGCCGGTATCGACAGATCGGCCACGTGGGTGCGATGAAATCCGCATCCGATTTCCAAGATCACGACGAAATCAGCAGATCCCGAGCTTGCGAACACGATCCTGATCAGGCACAGTTGCGGCGTGGCCAACCGCGACCGGAACGCCAGCGTTCCCCTCGACGCCGCCTCCAAGGCGATCATCGAGCAGCTCCAGGAGGACGGGCGCCGCCCGTACGCCGCCATCGGCAAGGCCGTCGGCCTGTCCGAGGCGGCCGTACGACAGCGCGTCCAGAAGCTGCTCGACCAGGGCGTGATGCAGATCGTCGCCGTCACGGACCCGCTCACCGTCGGCTTCACCCGCCAGGCGATGGTCGGGATCCGGGTCGAAGGCGACATCGAACCCGTCGCCGACGCGTTGGCCGCCCTCGACGAGGTCGACTACGTCGTCTGCACCGCAGGCTCGTTCGATCTCCTGGCCGAACTGGTCTGCGAGGACGACGAGCACCTGCTCGAACTGATCAACAAGCGCATCCGCGCGCTTCCCGGCGTGCGGAGCACCGAGAGCTTCGTTTACCTGAAGCTCCGGAAACAGACCTACACCTGGGGCACCCGATGACAGCCGACCCGGCGCAGAAGGACCTTTCCAAGACCGCCTACGACCACCTGTGGATGCACTTCACCCGCATGTCGTCGTACGAGAACTCTCCCGTGCCGACGATCGTCAAGGGCGAGGGCACCTACGTCTGGGACGACAAGGGCCGCAAGTACCTCGACGGCCTCGCCGGCCTGTTCGTCGTCCAGGCCGGCCACGGCCGTGAGGAGCTCGCCGAGGCCGCCGCCAAGCAGGCCAAGGAGCTCGCCTTCTTCCCGGTGTGGAGCTACGCCCACCCGAAGGCCGTCGAGCTGGCCGAGCGCCTGGCCAACTACGCCCCGGGCGACCTCAACAAGGTCTTCTTCTCCACCGGTGGCGGCGAGGCCGTCGAGACCGCCTGGAAGCTTGCCAAGCAGTACTTCAAGCTGACCGGCAAGCCGACCAAGTACAAGGTCATCTCGCGCGCCGTCGCCTACCACGGCACCCCGCAGGGCGCCCTCTCCATCACCGGCCTGCCGGGTCTGAAGGCCCCGTTCGAGCCGCTGGTGCCGGGCACCCACAAGGCTCCGAACACCAACATCTACCGCGCCCCGGCCTTCCTGGCCGGCCCCGACGGCACGGTCGACCCCGAGGCGTACGGCCGCTGGTGCGCCGACGAGATCGAGGTCGCGATCCTCAACGAGGGCGCCGACACGGTCGCCGCCGTCTTCGTCGAGCCGGTGCAGAACGCCGGCGGCTGCTTCCCGCCGCCGCCCGGGTACTTCCAGCGCCTGCGCGAGATCTGCGACCGCCACGACGTGCTGCTGGTCTCGGACGAGGTCATCTGCGCCTTCGGCCGCCTCGGCACCATGTTCGGCGCCGACAAGTTCGGCTACCAGCCCGACATGATCACCTGCGCCAAGGGCATGACCTCGGGGTACTCCCCGATCGGCGCCACGATCATCTCGGACCGCCTCGCCGAGCCGTTCTACAAGGGTGACAACACCTTCCTGCACGGCTACACCTTCGGTGGCCACCCGGTCTCCTCCGCGGTGGCGCTGGCCAACCTCGACATCTTCGAGCGCGAGGGCCTGAACCAGCACGTCCTCGACAACGAGGCGAACTTCCTCGGCACCCTGAACAAGCTGCGCGACCTGCCGATCGTCGGCGACGTCCGCGGCAGCGGGTACTTCTACGGCATCGAGCTCGTGAAGGACAAGGCCACCAAGGAGTCGTTCAACGACGACGAGGTCGAGCGCGTCCTCTACGGCTTCCTGTCGAAGGCGCTCTTCGACAACGGCCTGTACTGCCGCGCCGACGACCGTGGCGACCCGGTGGTCCAGCTGGCCCCGCCGCTGATCTCCGACCAGTCGACCTTCGACGAGATCGAGCAGATCCTGCGGACCAGCCTCACCGACGCGTGGGCGAAGATCTGACGGTCCGAGCCTTCTTCCCCACCCTCCGCCGCAGGGCGGTCCCGCTTCCCGCGGGGCCGCCCTGCGGCGTTTCCCCGGGCCCCCGGTCGCGGGCCACCGCCCGCCGGTTCCCCCGCCCGCCGTTCCTCCGGACCGTCCCCGACGGTTTTCACGACCGGTTCTTCGATCAAACACGCCTGATTCCGGGTGATTTGCCCCTGATGGGCCAGTGTGCCGCACCCGCGCCCAGGCCCGATCGTTCTAATCTGACGACTGTCATATCCCTGCGGCCACCCAGGATGGAACCTCATGTCAGCGTCCCCTCCTGACAACGACGTGCTGTGGGCCCGGGGGATCGTCAAGTCCCATCACGGCACTCCCGCGCTGCGCGGCGTCTCGATCGGTGTGCGGGAGGGCGAGGTGCTCGCCGTCACCGGTCCGCGCGGCTCCGGCAAGAGCACTCTGCTCGGCTGCCTCTCCGCGCTCCTCCCGGTCGACGAGGGCGAGGTCTGGTTCAACAGCTCCCCCGTGCACACCCTGAGCCGGGCCGGCCGGGAACGGCTCCGCCGCGACCGCTTCGGCTTCGTCGGCTCCGAACCGCACCTGGTGCCCGAACTGACCGCCCGCGAGAACGTCGCCCTGCCGCTGCTGCTCGCCGGGGCCGGCGGCAAGGCCGCCTACACCGCCGCCGACGAGTGGCTGGAGCGCCTCGACATCGGCGAGCTCGCCAAGGTCCGGCCGGATCGACTGGTGCAGGGCCAGCGGCAGCGGGTCGCCGTCGCCCGCGCGCTCGCCCCGCTGCCGCCGGTCGTCTTCGCCGACGACCCGACCGCCCCGCTGCACCGCGAGACCGCCGAACAGGTCATGCGGATACTGACCAGCGCGGCCCGCTCGCACCAGCTCACCCTCGTGCTGGCCACCCACGACCCCGAGCTCGTCCGGTACGCGGACCGTTCCGTCGCGCTCGTCGACGGCCGGCCGTCCGCCCCTGCCGCGCCCGTCACCCGCGGCGGCCCCGTCGCCGCCGGAGGCACCGGAGCCGCCGGGCCCTCCGCCGTCCCCGCCACCGGCCGCTGACGACGCCTATCTCCCGCCGCCTGCCGCTGAAAGAGTCGACGTGTTCTATCTCCGTCTGGCCCGGGGCTACCGGGCCCTCGACCTCGGCCGCTGGCTGCTGACCGCCCTGGCCGGCGCGGTCGTCGCCGCCTTCCTCCTGCGCGCCCTCGGCCGCGCGATGAGCGAGCCGCTCGGCGGCACCGGCGCCTTCCCCCGGCTGCTCTGGTGCCTGCCGCCACTGGCCGCCGTCGGCTGGTTCGCCGCCGTCGCCGCCCGCGCCGTCCCGGCCCGGTGGCCCGAACGGATCACCGGCCTCACCGCCGCCGGCGCCGGGTCCGCCCGGATCCGGGCCCTGATCGCCGGCGAGGTCGCGCTCGCCTGCGGCGCCGGCTCCGTCCTGACCCTGCTGGTCTTCCTGGTCCTGCGCAACGACATCGCCGGTCCGGCACTCGCCGACGAACTCGGCATGGGCGTACCGCTCCCGGCCGCCGCGCCGGTGACCCTGCTCGCCCTCGTCCCGCTCACCGCCGGGATCGCGGCGGCTGGCGCGGTCTCGCACGCCGAGACCCTGCCCGGCCGCCCCGGGCCCGAGCCGACCGGGTTCGGCCCCTGGCGGCTCGCCCTGCCGGTCGGCCTCGCCGTGATCGGCCTCGCCCTGGAACTGATCGCCCTCCGGCCCGGCGCCGCCGCCGACGGCCGCCCGATCCACCTGCCGGCCGGGCTCGGCACCACCAGCACCGCGGCCCTCGGCGGCTGGATCGCCGGCGCCCTGGGCCTCGCCCTGCTCACGGGGCCGCTGCTCGGATGGGCCGGCCGGCTGCTCGCACTCGGCCGGCCCACCCCGCTGCGCCTGCTCGCCGGGCGCGGCCTGACCGCGCAGGCCCGCCGGCTCGGTCCGCCGCTCGCGGTACTCACCCTGGTGCTCGCGGTGGTGCTCACCACCGTCCGCTACTGGATCGGCGAGCCGGGCAGCGCGGACGTCCTGCCCGCGATCGAGGCGGCTCTCGTGCTCGGCTGCGCAGTCGCCGCGGTGGCGGCCCGGCTGGCCGAACTGCGCACCGCCCGCCGGGGGGTCGCCGAGACCTTGCTGCGGCTCGGCGTCGCACCCCGGATACTGTTCGGCGCGGTCGCGCTGCGGACACTGATGGTCGGCACGGTCCTGCTGGTCACCGGCGGGGCCACCGCGGCGCTGGCCGCGGCCGGCCTGCGCTGACCCCGCCGCTCGGATCGCTCCGGCTCAGCCTGCCGCGGCGAGCTGGCCGCAGGCGCCGTCGATCTCCTGGCCACGGGTGTCCCGGACGGTGGTCGGCACTCCGTGGGACTGCAGCCTCCGGACGAACTCGCGCTCGTCCTCGGGCCGGGAGGCCGTCCACTTGGAGCCCGGGGTCGGGTTCAGCGGGATCAGGTTGACGTGCACCCGGTGGTTCTTGATCAGCCGGCCGAGCAGGTCCGCCCGCCACGCCTGGTCGTTGATGTCCTTGATCAGCGCGTACTCGATGGAGATCCGGCGGCCGGACTTCTCCGCGTAGTTCCACGCCGCGTCCAGCACCTCGGCAACCTTCCACCGGGTGTTGACCGGCACCAGCTCGTCGCGCAGCTCGTCGTCCGGGGCGTGCAGCGAGAGCGCCAGGCGGCAGCTGAGTCCTTCGTCCGCCAGCCGGTTCATCGCCGGGACCAGCCCGACGGTGGAGACCGTGATGCCCCGCTGGGAGAGACCGAAGCCGTCCGGCGCCGGGTCGGTCAGACGGCGGATCGAGGCCAGCACGCGGTTGTAGTTCGCGAGCGGCTCGCCCATGCCCATGAAGACCACGTTGGAGAGCCGCGCCTCACCGCCCGGGATCTCGCCGTCCTTGAGCGCGCGCATCCCGGCGGCGATCTGCTCGACGATCTCGGCGGTGGAGAGGTTCCGGGTCAGCCCGGCCTGTCCGGTCGCGCAGAACGGGCAGTTCATGCCGCATCCGGCCTGCGAGCTGATGCACATGGTGACCCGGTCCGGGTAGCGCATCAGCACCGACTCGACGAGGGTGCCGTCGAACAGCTTCCAGAGCGTCTTGCGGGTGGTGTCGTCGTCGCAGGACACGTGGCGGACCACCGACATGAGCTCGGGCAGCAGGGCCTCGGTGAGCTTCTCCCGGCTGGCGGCGGGGATGTCCGTCCAGCTCGCCGGGTCGTTCGACATCCGGCCGAAGTAGTGGTTGGAGAGCTGCTTCGAGCGGAACGGCTGCTCGCCCAGCTCGGCGACGGCCTCCTTGCGCTCGGTGGGGCTCAGGTCGGCGAGGTGTCGCGGGGGCTTCGCGCCGCGCGGCGCGGCAAAGGTGAGTTCTCCGGGCTTAGGCATGGTTCATCCAGTGTCGCAGACGGCGCGGGCCCCGGACGCCTGGCGTCCGGGGCCCTGCTCACACCTCTGGTCGAAGCTCTGGTCGCGGCCCTGATCGAAGCCCTGATCGCGGCCCTGGTCCGGCCTCCGGGGCCGGCCTGCGGGCACCGTCCTCCGGCCTGCGGCTCAGCTGCCGACGAAGGCCGCCAGCAGCAGCCAGACCACCGGGGCGGTCGGCAGCAGCGAGTCCAGCCGGTCCATGATGCCGCCGTGACCGGGCAGCAGCGTGCCCATGTCCTTGATGCCGAGGTCGCGCTTGATCATCGACTCGCCCAGGTCACCCAGGGTCGCGGTGACCGCCGCGCAACCGCCCAGGATCAGACCCTGCCACCAGCTGCCGTCGTCGATCACGAACTGCATCAGCAGCGCGCCCGCCAGCATCGACAGGCCGATACCGCCGGCCAGGCCCTCACGGGTCTTGCCCGGGCTGATCGTCGGCGCCAGCTTGGTCCTGCCGAACTTGTAGCCCACCGCGTAGGCCCCGGTGTCACTGCAGACCGTGACGATCAGGAACAGCACGATCCGCTGCGGGCCGTCGTCGGCCGCCAGCATCATCGCCACGAAGGTGGCCAGGAAGGGGACGTAGAAGGCGGTGAAGATGCCGGCCGTTATGTCCCGCAGGTAGTTCTCCGGCGGCTCGGCCATCCGCCAGACCATCACCGCCAGTCCGGTCAGCGCGAGCGAAGCGGCCGCCCACTGGATCCCCGACCAGTAGCCGGTGGCGACCATCGCGATGCCACCCGCGACCAGCGGGACGAGCGGCGCCTTGATCTCCTTGCGCTCGGCCAGCCGGCTGGTCAGCTCCCAGATGCCGACCGACACCGCCGCGATCACCACGACGAGGAACAGGGCCTTGACGAAGAACAACGAGGCGACGATCACCGCGCCGAGGCCGACACCCACGCCTATCGCGGCCTGGAGATTGCGACCACCGCGCTGCTTGCGCTGTTGCGGCTGCGGGTCGGGCTGCGCCACGGATGTCTCCTGCCCTGGGTGGAACGACGGCACGGGGTGGGGCTGCCCCGCCGCAGGGTGAGGCGCCGCCGGGTGACCCGGGGGCACCGGGTACGCCGCGGCGCCCTGGTACGGCCGGGCACCGGGGGCGGGGGCGGTGTCGTCGGTGATCGCGCGCAGCACGACCGTCTCCGACGAACCCGGCTCCGCCGGGCCGGGCTGCTCGTCCCGGAACAGCGGACCGCTCAGCCGGCCGGCTTCCCGGACCGGCCCCTCGGCGGGTTCGGGCCCGGGCCGGGCTCCCGGCCGGGGTCCCGCGTCGGCCGCTACGGGAGGCATGACCTGAGTCTCCTCCGCGTCGGCGCCCCAGTACACCGGAGACTGCTGGGAGTGACCCGTTCGGTGGCCGGGGTCACCCGCGCCGTGTCGTCCCGGGCCGTCGTACGGCCCTCGGACACCCTGCTGTTCCGGGGCCCCGTACTGCTCCGGGGTGCCGTACTGGTTGCCGTACTGGTCCGGGGCTCCGTACTGCTCGGAAGCCCCGAACCCGTCCGGGGCCCCGTACTGCTCCGGTGCCCCGTGCCGTCCGTGCGACTGAGCCGGGGCCGCGTGCTGTCCCGGGGCCTCCCGGTAGGGCGCGGGCGCCGGCGTGCCGGGCGCCGCCGCACCGGGGGCCTGCGCAGGCGCGTTCGGTGTCTGCGCAGGCCGGTGCGGCTGGTACGGCGGGTACTGCTGGTCGGATGGGCCCCAATAGCCAGGGGCGTCAGGGGCGTCGTTCATCAGACTTCGAGCAGCTCGGCTTCCTTGTGCTTCAGCAGCTCGTCGACGGCGGCCACGTACTTGGCCGTGGTGTCGTCGAGCTCCTTCTCCCCGCGGCGACCGTCGTCCTCGCCGACCTCGCCGTCCTTGACCAGCTTGTCGATGGCGTCCTTGGCCTTGCGGCGCACGGCGCGGATCGAGACCTTGGCGTCCTCGCCCTTGCCGCGGGCGACCTTGATGAACTCCCGGCGGCGCTCCTCGGTGAGCTCGGGCAGCACCACCCGGATGATGGAACCGTCGTTGGACGGGTTGACGCCCAGGTCGGAGTCGCGGATCGCCTGCTCGATGGCCTTCAGCGCGGTCTTGTCGAACGGCGAGACGACCGCCATCCGCGGCTCCGGCACGGAGAAGGAGGCCAGCTGGTTGATCGGCGTCACGGCACCGTAGTACTCGGCCACGATCTTGGCGAACATCGCCGGGTGGGCGCGGCCCGTACGGATGGCGGCGAAGTCGTCCTTGGCGACGACGACGGCCTTCTCCATCTTCTCCTCGGCCTCGAGGAGGGTCTCTTCGATCACTGTGTACTCCCTGTCCGGTTGATCTGCGGTTGTCCCGACCGGTATCGGCGTCACGGCCGGACGCGGTGATCACGCTGACCACGCCCGGTCGTCACCGACCCGTACGGCTGGTTGCTGCTCAGGCCCGGACAGAATCCTGGCTGATGAGTGTGCCGATCTTCTCACTCTTCACCGCACGCGCGATATTGCCCTCCGCCAGCAGCTCGAAGACCAGCATCGGGAGGTTGTTGTCCTTGCACAGCGTGATCGCGGTGAGGTCGGCGACCTTCAGGTCGCGGGTGATGACCTCGGAGTACTCCAGCGCGTCGAACTTGACCGCGTCCGGGTTGGTCCGCGGGTCGGAGTCGTAGACGCCGTCCACGCCGTTCTTGCCCATCAGCAGCACGTCGGCGTGGATTTCCAGGGCCCGCTGGACGGCGGTGGTGTCGGTGGAGAAGTACGGCATGCCCATACCGGCGCCGAAGATCACCACACGGCCCTTCTCCAGGTGCCGGACGGCGCGCAGGGGCAGGTACGGCTCGGCGACCTGGCCCATGGTGATGGCGGTCTGGACCCGGGTCTCGATGCCCTCCTTGACCAGGAAGTCCTGGAGCGCGAGGCAGTTCATGACCGTGCCGAGCATGCCCATGTAGTCCGAGCGGGCCCGGTCCATACCGCGGACCTGCAGCTCCGCGCCGCGGAAGAAGTTACCGCCGCCGATGACCACCGCGACCTCGGTGCCGGCGCGGACGACCGTGGCGATCTCGCGGGCGATCGCGTGCACGACGTCGGGGTCGACGCCGAGTCCGCCACCACCGGCGAACGCCTCACCGGACAGCTTCAGCATCACCCGGCGACGCGAACCGGTCTGGGTGTCCTGCGCGGTCTCCTGCGTCTCCTGCATGGACTTCTCCTTCTACACCTACTGGTTCACAGGCGTGGATGTGCGGATCCCCGGCCTGCGCGTACACGCGAGGAGGCCACTGCCGCGGGAACCGGTTCGGTGTCCTGCACGGCAATGGCCTCCTCGTCGTTCATGCTGCCGACGCGGCCCGCCCACGGATGTGGCGCTGGGTGAGCCCGTTCGGCGCGTCCCGCCCGCCCTGATCAGCGGGCGGGGGCGGTTCCCAGCCTAAGCTCGCCGGGAGTCCGGTGGAACGTGGCTCAGGCGCCGACGCGGAAGCGGGCGAAGCGCTTGAGGGCGACGCCGTTCTCCTCGAGGACCTTGGCGACGGACTTCTTGTTGTCCTTCGCGAAGGCCTGCTCCAGGACGGAGTTCTCCTTCACGAAGCCCGTGACGCGACCCTCGACGATCTTCGGCAGGGCGGCCTCCGGCTTGCCCTCCTCGCGGGCGGTGGCCTCGGCGACGCGGCGCTCGTTCTCCAGGTCCTCGGCCGGGATGTCCTCGCGCGAGAGGTACTTCGGCGCGAACGCGGCGATGTGCTGCGCGACGTCCTTGGCGACCTCGGCGTTCTCCTTGTCCAGCTCGACCAGGACACCGACGGCCGGCGGGAGGTCGGGGCTGGTCTTGTGCAGGTAGACCGCGACGAAGCCGTCACCGTCGAACTGCGCGAAGCGGCGGAAGACGATCTTCTCACCCAGGGTCGCGTTGGCCTCGTCCACGAACTGCTGGACGGTCTTGCCGGCCTCGATCTCGGAGGCCAGAGCGGCGTCCAGGTCGGCCGGGGCGGTCTTGGCGACGTGGGTGGCGATCGCGTCGGCGACCTTCACGAAGTTGTCACCCTTGGCGACGAAGTCGGTCTCGCAGTTGAGCTCGACCAGAACGCCGGACTTCTTGTCGTCGGCGATCAGCGCGGCGACGGCGCCGTTGGAGGCGTCACGGCCCTCGCGCTTGGCAACGCCCTTCTGGCCCTTGATGCGCAGAAGCTCGACGGCCTTCTCGACGTTGCCCTCGGCCTCGTCCAGGGCCTTCTTGCAGTCCATCATGCCGGCGCCGGTGAGCTCACGGAGCTTCTTGACGTCCGCGGCGGTGAAGTTCGCCATGGTGTGAATCTCTTCTCGCGTCTCGCGTGTCTGCGTGGGGTTGTGCCTGGGCCGCTGGTTCGGCCCAGGCACGGGAGAGAGGGGCACCGACCGGTGTCGTACCGGTGGGTGCCCCTCACCCTTGGTACGTCAGGCCTGCTCGGCCGGAGCCTCGGTGACCTCGGCGGCCGGGGCCTCGGGGGCCTCGGTGACCTCGGCCTCGGCGGCCGGAGCCTCGGTGGCCTCGACGGCGGGGGCCTCGGTGGCCTCGGCCTCGGCGGCCGGAGCCTCCTCAGCCTTCTTCTCGCCCTCCAGGATGTCCTTCTCCCAGTCGGCCAGCGGCTGGTCGGCGCCCGGCTCGGCCTTCACGTCGCCCTTGGCGACACCCGCGCGGGACTTGAGGCCCTCGGCGACGGCGTCGGCGATCACGCGGGTCAGCAGGGTGACGGAGCGGATCGCGTCGTCGTTGCCCGGGATCTTGTAGTCGACCTCGTCGGGGTCGCAGTTGGTGTCGAGGATGGCGACGACCGGGATGTTGAGCTTCCGGGCCTCGCCGACCGCGATGTGCTCCTTCTTGGTGTCCACGATCCAGACAGCGCTGGGAACGCGCTGCATGTCACGGATACCGCCGAGGGTCTTCTCCAGCTTGTCGTGCTCGCGCTGGAGGACCAGGAGCTCCTTCTTGGTGAGGCCGGAACCGGCCACGTCCGAGAAGTCCAGCTCGCCGAGCTCCTTGAGGCGCTGCAGGCGCTTGTAGACGGTCGAGAAGTTGGTCAGCATGCCGCCGAGCCAGCGCTGGTTCACGTAGGGCATGCCCACGCGGGTGGCCTGCTCGGCGATGGCCTCCTGGGCCTGCTTCTTCGTGCCGACGAAGAGGACGCTGCCGCCGTGGGCAACGGTCTCCTTGATGAACTCGAAGGCGCGGTCGATGTAGTTCAGCGACTGCAGGAGGTCGATGATGTAGATGCCGTTGCGCTCGGTGATGATGAAGCGCTTCATCTTCGGGTTCCAGCGGCGGGTCTGGTGACCGAAGTGGACGCCGCTCTCAAGCAGCTCCCGCATCGTGACGACGGCCATAGCCGTGCTCCTCAGGTATTGCGCCCGGCTCTGGCACAGCTGCGTGGCGGTAGGCGCGGTGGCGCTCCCCGCTCGGCGTCTGCGAACGGCCGGGTCAGGCTCGGTTTTGTTCGTGGCAGCCAGGTGACAGCCACGCCTGACGCCCCGAACGTGCCGAGCCGCTTCCACCCGAGCGGTCCTGGGACCGTCCGGGCTCGGCGGACCGAGCGGCACTCGCACCTGGCGGAGGGTGGCGGCCGGGGCCGCTTCTGTCCACCGGTGGCGGGGCGTGCGAAGTCGACCCGGCGGACCGGGTCGCGTGTGAAGTGTACGGGAAGCGCCGAGCGCCGAGCGACTCCACGACAGGCGGGCGCCCCCCGGCAGGGCCGCGCGCGCCGGTACGGGCGGGGAGCGGACGAGGACACGGGGCGGGTCTCCCGGGCCCTCGTACGCCGACGGCGTGCACCCGTTGGGGGGACAGCCGCTGTCCACAGGGGCCGGTTGTCCACAGGAACCGGAACAGGGCTGGTGGGGCGGGGGCGGCGCGGGGAGCCTCGACCGCATGACGGCAATGACGGGTGTTTCGGTCGGTGCGCGCCGCGGTTCCGCGGGGCGTGGTTCCGCAGGGCGCGGCTTCTCGGGGCGCGGCTTCTCGGGGCGCGGTCCCTCAGGGCGCGGCTTCTCGGGTGCGGGTCCCCTGCTGGCGCTCCCGCCGCCCGGGCCGGGTCCCGGACACGGCCACAGGGTGCTGCTGCTCGCGCTGCTGACCTTGACGGCGCTGCTGCTGACCGTCCTGCCCGGACCGGCAGGGCATGCGGCCGAGGAGTCCGTCAGCGGGAACGGCGGTCAGGGCGACGGGTTCGGGGCCGGGGCCCGGGTCGGGGCCGGGGCCGGGGTCGACGGACAAGGGAGAGGGGGCGGGACCGGAAGCGGGAACCGGGGGCAGCAGCGGTCATGGCCGGTGGACGGTCCCCAGGGCGGGCCGGGCGAGATCGTCGACCGGTTCGATGCGCCGGCCGGCCCCTATGCCGCCGGCCACCGGGGCGTCGACCTGGCCGCCGCGCCCGGCGCGGACGTCCGGTCGACGGCACCGGGCGTGGTGACGTTCGCGGGAGCGGTGGCGGGCCGCCCCGTGGTCACGGTCACCCACCCGACGTCCGCCGCGCCTCCGGCTCCACCCCTGCGCACCACCTACCTGCCGGTGACCGGCAGCGTCCCGGTGGGCACCCCGGTGGCGGCGGGCCAGGTGATCGGGCGGCTCACCACCGGTGTCGGCCACTGCGCCGACGGGTCCTGCCTGCACTGGGGCCTGCTGCGCGGCAGGCGGTACCTCGACCCACCGGCCCTGCTCGGCGCCGGCACTGCCCGTCTGCTACCGCTCGGCGACGATCCGGAAGGTCACCCGGGCGGCGGCGCGGACGGCGGAGCGGATGGCGCGGACGGCGGCCCGGGCTCGGCCGCACCCTCACCACCCGGGGTGGGAGAAGGGGTCAGCTGGGCCCGAGCCCGTACAGGGCGAGGGCGACGGCGGCGTCCGCGATCACCTCGGGACTCTCGGCCCGCCCGCCGGCCGCGCGCTGCTCGGACTGCCGGACGGCCGCCTCGACGATCCCCTGGAGAAGCGCTGCGGCGAGCCTCGGCCGCTCGTGTCCGAAGTCCTCCAACGCCTGGACCACCAGTCCGGCCAGCTTCCCGTGCGCCGCCCGGATGCGTTCACGGGCCGCGTCGTCGAGTTCCAGCGCGGAGATCGCGGCGACCGCCCGGTGGCGCGGGTCCGCGGCCAGCAGCAACTGCCCGCGGACATAGGACTCGATCCGCTCGGCCGCAGTGTCGCAGCTCTCCATGCCGGCCTCGATCTCGGCCGCCCAGAGCGGGAAGTCGACCTCGCAGAGCGCTTCGACCACCGCCGCACGGGAACGGAAGTACTCGTACACCGAGGAGCGCGCGAGCCCCGTACGCGCGGCGAGCGCGGGGAAGCTCAGCCCTTCCATGCCTCCTTCGGTGAGGAGACTGCGGGCAGCATCAAGAAGAGCTGCCCGCTGCAACTGACGGTGCTCGGCCACACTGGCCGCTCGGATCTTCGGCACCCTCCCACTGTACGGAGCCCTACAGCGCGCCGGTACGGTGCCGCGCGTCGCAGAGGTCGCGGAGGGGAAGCGCCAAGAGGCACAGGGGCGCGGGCCCGGCGTGCGCGACCGCCGAGCGTCCCTACCGAATGTCCGAAAGCTTGGCGCGCAACTGCAACACCGACTTCGTGTGGATCTGGCTGACCCTGCTCTCGGTCACCCCGAGGACCTGACCGATCTCCGCGAGGGTCAGCCCCTCGTAGTAGTAGAGCGTCACCACGGTCTTCTCCCGCTCGGGCAGGGTGTTCACGGCCTGCGCCAGCAGCCTGCGGAGCTCCCGGTCCTCCGCCACCTCGACCGGGTTGTCGGCGCCGTGGTCCTCCAGGGTTTCCATGAGGCTCAGCCGGTCGCCGCCCTCGCCGACGGGGTGGAGCAGTTCGTCCAGGGCGACCACGTTGGCGAGCGAGAGCTGGCTGAAGATGGCGTGCAGGTCCTCGATGGCGATGCCCATCTCGGCCGCGACCTCGGGTTCGTGCGGCGTCCGCCGCAGCCGGGCCTCCAGGGTCGCGTACGTCCGCTCGACCGCCTTCGCCTTCTGTCGCACCGAGCGCGGGATCCAGTCCAGCGCCCGGAGCTCGTCGATGATCGCGCCGCGGATGCGGCTGATCGCGTAGGTCTCGAACTTGATGGCGCGGTCGATGTCGAACTTCTCGATCGCGTCGATCAGTCCGAAGACACCGGAGGAGACGAAGTCGGCCTGCTCCACGTTGGAGGGCAGGCCGACCCCCACCCGGCCCGCGACGTACTTGACGAGTGGTGAGTAGTGCAGGATCAGTTGTTCCCGCAGCCGCTGGTCACCCGTCTCCTTGTAGGAGCGCCAGAGCGCTTCGAGAGCCGTGCGGTCCTGGCCGCCCGTCGCCCGGCGGGGGGCCGGGGTCTCGACCGGTGCGGGGGCCTGCGCGATGGCCGACGCGTCGTCGGAGGCGCCGGACGCGTCCGGCCGGTCGTCGTGCGCCCCGGTGTGCGCCGGTCGGCCGCCTTGCCGCGCCAGGGACCCCATCCCGCCCGTGGCCTTGGACGGGAACTCGGTCACGGGGCGCCGCTCGGTCCGCGGCCCTCCCGAGGACCGGGCGCCACCGGTCACTCTGTGTCCCGGAATGTGTGTGGGCATGCGTTGGTCTGCGCCGTTCTGCCGAGTCATGTGCTGATAGGGAAGGCATGGCGAGCGTAGCGTGACCGACTCGCTGCAGAGTGCTACCGCCACTCGGGCGTCCCTCGATCCGGTGGCACTCGTGTCGCCGGAACCGGGTACCGGCGACGGCGAACCCCAGCCCGACCGGTCCGCCCGGCGGCCTGCCCGCCTGCCCGCCTGCCCGCCTGCCCGCCTGCCCGCCTGCCCGCCTGAGCGTCACCTCCTCCTGACCAGGCGCCAGTGGGCTCCGTGGCGCTCGATGTAGCCGAGCGAACCCAACTCGTAGAGCCGGTGCAGCACCTCGTCCGGCGGGAGGCCGGACTGCCGGGCCAGTCGCTCCACCGGCGCGCCCTCCGCCGTGGCCGGCACGGCCTCCAGGACCAGCGCCGCCTCCGGCTCCAACAGGTCCCTCGGCAGGACCGGCCCGCTCCGCTGCGGTGCCAGGTCGTCGCCGATCGCGCCGATCAGCTCGGCGACCTCGGCGGCGTCGGTGACCAGGGTGGCGCCGCCGCCGCGGATCAGGGCGTGCACCCCGGCCGAGAGTTCCGAGGTCACCGGCCCGGCGACGCCCATGGTGTGCCGGTTGAGGTCGCGGGCACGTCGGGCCGTACTGAGTGCCCCGCTGCGCATCGCCGCCTCGACCACCACCGTGCCCCTGGTCAGGGCGGCGATCACCCGATTGCGCAGGACGAACCGGAACCGGGTGGGGTGCTCCCCCGGCGGGAGTTCGCTCAGCAGGAGCCCCTGGGCGGCGATCCTGCGGATCAGGTCGGTGTTGCCCCGCGGGTAGGCCACGTCCACCCCGCAGGCGAGGACCCCGATGGTCATCCCGCCGACCGCCAGCGCGCCGCGGTGGGCCGCCGCGTCGATCCCGTACGCCCCACCGGAAACCACCACCCATCCGCGTTCGGCGAGTTGTGCGGAGAGCTCTCCGGCGACGTGTGCGCCGTACGCCGTGCACGCCCGGGCGCCGACGACGGCGACCGAACGCAGGGCGAGCAGGCGCAGCGATCCGGGGCCTGCCGCCCACAACCCGATCGGCCGGCTCTCCCCGAGATCGTCCAGCTGGCTCGGCCATTCCGTGTCGCCCGGAATGATGAAGCGTCCACCGGCCTCTCGTACCCGTTCCAGGTCGGCGACGGGATCGAGGTCGGCGAGCCGAGCCCGGTATCCGGCCAACCGGCCGGCGTCCGGGCCCGGCTGGCCGGGCACGGTGCCGTCCCTGATCGTCCGCAGCACCTCGGGAGCCCCGAGGCGGGCCAGCCACCGGCCGATCACCGCGTCGCCCGGTTCGCTGAGGCGGCTGAGCACCACCCTGGCGAGACGCTCCGACTCGATCCCGGGAACGGTCTCCGGCCCGACCCCCGGGGCTCCCCTGGTCCCCGGCGACGAGCCGTGCCTGCGGTGGTCGGCGGTGCGGTTCATACGACGGTCTCCTCGATCTCCGCGTGCCGGTCGGGCTTCGTGCGGGCCGTACGCGGGCGGGCCGGCCGCTTCTCCTTCTCCGCCGGGTCACCGTCCGCCTCCGGGGCGGGGTCGGACGGGCCGGACCAGCCGTCGAAACGCTCCGTCAGCGGGAGCCCCTGTTCGACCCCGGTGCGCAGGACGAGCGCGGTCCTGACGTCGCGCCGGTCGGGGCGGTCCCGGCCCGCGAGGTCGGCGACCGTCCAGGCGACCCGGAGCACCCGGTCCAGGCCGCGGGCGGTCAGCAGACCGCGTTCCAGTTGGCGCGCGGCGTCGTTCAGCGCGCCCGACGCCAACTGCCAACGGGTGCGGAGCTCGTAACCGGGGACCTCGGCATTGGTGCGCCAGGGGGTCTCGGCCAGCCGGGCAGCCGCCCGCTCACGCGCGGCCAGGACGCGCGCCGCGACGATCTCGGTGGTCTCCGCCGTGCTGTCCCGTTGCATCAGCTCGGCCCTGGTCACCGGGGCGACCTGGACCTGCAGGTCGACCCGGTCCAGCAACGGTCCGGAGAGCCGCCCCTGGTACCGGCTGACCATGGCCGGCGTGCATTCGCAGCCCTCTCCCCGCCGGGAGTGGCGCCCGCAGGGGCAGGGGTTCGCGGCCAGGCAGAGCAGGAAGCGGGACGGCAACCGCATCGATCCGGCCGAACGGGCGATCACCACCTCGCCCGATTCCAGCGGCTGGCGCAGGGCGTCGAGCACCCGGACCGGGAACTCCGGTGCCTCGTCCAGGAAGAGGACGCCCCGGTGGGCCAGCGAGACGGCGCCCGGTCTCGGCAGCCCGCTGCCCCCGCCGAC
Source organism: Kitasatospora sp. NPDC002965 (assembly GCF_040611255.1). NCBI lineage: Bacteria > Bacillati > Actinomycetota > Actinomycetes > Kitasatosporales > Streptomycetaceae > Kitasatospora > Kitasatospora sp. NPDC002965. The sequence continues at coordinate 33,971 of NZ_JBEXNT010000041.1, forward strand.
GATCGCCGGCATGGTGGTGGAGTGGTGCGGGGCGCAGTAGGGCGCGCGGTCGATCAGCGGCCGACCGGCCGGGAGCAGCCCGGCCACGGAGTGGACCGCGGTGACCTCAAGCGCCTCCTTCTGGGTGAGCGGCGGGAGGAGCGACGGCAGCCGCTCGGCCAGCATGGTCTTGCCCGCACCCGGTGGGCCCTTCAGGTACAGGTGGTGGCCGCCGGCGGCGGCGATCTCCAGGGCCCTGCGGGCCTCGTACTGTCCGGCCACGTCTGCGAGGTCCATCCGGGCCGCCGCGTCGCCGGGCAGCCCGCGCACCCCCGCCCCGGGGAGCATCAGGCCGGCCATCAGGGGGTCCGGGCGCCCGCCCACCGGGTCGGGCGGCTCCTCCGGTTCGGGCGCTCCGGTCAGTACGGCCACCAGCTGGCGAAGGCTCCGCACGCCGATGACGGTGACACCGGGGACGAGCGAGGCCTCGGCGGCGGTCTGTTCGGCCACCACGACCCGCAGGTAGCCTGCGTCGGCGGCGGCCAGCACCGACGGAAGCACCCCGCGCACCGGGCGCACCCGCCCGTCGAGCCCGAGTTCGCCGATGACGAGCAGGTCCGCGATCGCGGAGGGGTCCAGCCGTTCGGCGGCGGCCAGCACGGCGCAGGCCACCGCGAGGTCGAAGCCGCTACCGCTCTTGGGCACCGACGCCGGGCTCAGTCCGACGGTCAGCTTCCGCTGCGGCCAGGTCTCACCGCTGTTCACGACGGCCGCGCGCACCCGGTCGCGGGCCTCGGTGAGTGCCTTGTCGGGCAGGCCGACCAGGGTGAACGCCGCCACCCCGGGCTCCAGGTCGGCCTGGACCTCGACGATCACGCCGTCGACGCCGACCAGCGCGACGGAACACGTCCGGGCGAAGGCCATCTCAGACCACCCCCCGCAGGTGGTCCACCGAAGCGGCGCCGCGGATCCGGTTGATGACGGCGACCAGATCGATCCGGACTCCGCCCGGCGGGACGGGTACCCACGGCGGATCGGCGGGCCCCGGCCGGTAGTCGGGTCCGGCCAGTCGCTCGAAGTGACCGGGCCAGCGCTCGGCCATCCAGCGCTCCGCCAGCCGCCTCAGCCGGGCGGCCTTCGTCCGGTCGATCGCCTCGCTGGGGTGCTGGAACCCCCGCTCGGAGCGGGTCTTCACCTCGCAGACCGCCACGGTGTCGCCGTCGAGGGCCACGATGTCGAGTTCGCCCTCGGTGCACCGCCAGTTGCGGTCCAGGATGCGCAGGCCGTCCTCGGCCAGCCGCCGGGCGGCGACCTGTTCGCCGTAGCGGCCGAGGCCGCCGTTGCCGGTCCGCGCCGGGCCGGCCGCACCGGGGGTGACCGGCGGGGACTGCCCGCCGGTCGCCCCGGGCCGCGCCGCCCTCCGGCGCGGCGGCCGACCGTCCTGCTGGGCCTTCGCCGTCTGCTTGCGCGTTGCGCGCTTGGTGTCCTGCACGGTGACCACCTCCGCCGAGGAGGTTGCCGTGCGGCCCCGGGGCGGACCAGAAGGTTGCTACTTCCTGTGGAAAACCCCGGCCTGTGGATAACTCCTGTCACCCGCAGGAGTGGTAATCCCGGAATGCGCGAAATTCCCCTGGACATCCGGGGCCGGGGCGGTCCAACGTCAGTTCCCGAAGCCGGGCTCGTCCGAGGGCAGCTCCAGATCGCTCTTCGCGAGCTCCTCGATGTTCACGTCCTTGAAGGTCAGCACCCGGACCTTGCGGACGAACCGGGCCGGCCGGTACATGTCCCAGACCCACGCATCCGCCATCGACACCTCAAAGAACACCTCGCCCTGGACCGAGTGCACCTGCAGCTCGTAGTCGTTGGTGAGGTAGAACCGTCGCTCGGTCTCGATCACGTACTTGAACAGGCCGACGACGTCCCGGTACTCCCGGTAGAGCTTGAGCTCCATCTCGGTCTCGTACTTCTCGAGATCTTCGGCACTCATCCAGGCGTCCCCTCAACTTGTCACGTCCACCCATTGTGGACCACTGCACCCACCCTCAGAGCCTTACCGGAGTGACCGGTGGCCCCTCGGTCAACAGCCGCTCCAGAAAGTCCACCAGCCCGACCGGGTAGACGGTCTCGGTGGTGGCCCTCAGTTCCCCGACCGTCCACCAGCGTGCCGCGAGGAGCTGGGCGTGTTCGTCCGCGCCCATGCCCGAGTGGTCGAGCACCGTGTCCGTCGTCCGGGCGAGGTGGAACCACTGCTCCTGCTCGTAGCGCCGCCCCTGAAAGGAGAACGAAGCCGTGCCGTACGCCACCACCGGGCCCAGCTCCACACCCCGCAGGCCGGTCTCCTCCGCGAGCTCCCGCTCGGCCGCCTCGCGTACGTCCTCGCCGGGCTCCAGGCCGCCGCCCGGCGTGAACCACCAGGTGACGCCGGGTGTCGCGGGGTCGGCGCCGTGGAAGAGGAGCAGGCGGTCCCGGCCGTCGAGCAGCAGGATCCGCGACGCCCTGCGCCGCTGTGCCGTCATGGCGGGTCTCCACGCTCCCTTCGTCCGACCCGGTCGTTCCCCCGATCCTGCCACCCGGCGCGGGCGTCCGGGGCGAGGTTCGACAGAGCGGCCCGGGCACGCGCGGTACCGGCCTGGGTCAGGACGCCCGGCGGCGCTTGCGGACCAGACCTGCCGCTCCGCCCACCGCCGAGGTCACCACGACCGTCGCCGCGCCTACAACGGTCGCGTAGAAGGCGGGCTCCAGTGGACCGGGTCCGGCCGGGCCGGGTCCGCCGACCTCGTCGAAGGCGCTGGTACCGGCGAGCAGGCCGGCCCGGCCGAACGGGAGCACGGTGCCCTCGACCCGGGCCTCCACGTCGGCGGCCGGGACGGTCCCGCCGTCGACCTCCAGGTGGACGCGGGAGTCGAGCGAGCCCAGCCGGTTGTCGCCGAGCAGGAACAGGCGGCCCGCCGGAACCGTCACGCTGTAGGAACCGCCCTGCGGGCCCTGCGCCGAGAGGTAGGACTCCTCCACCGGCTTGCCGTTGAGGGTCAGCCGCTGCTGTCCCCCGTCGAAGGCGACCGTGTCACCGCCGACCGCCACGACGCGCTTGACCATGGGTTGTGCGCCCCAGGCCTGGTCACGGAAGATCACCACGTCACCGCGGCCGATGTCCGCGCCGTCGGTCTTCCTGGCCAGCACGGTGTCCCCGACCTGGAGCGTGGGGGCCATCGAGGCGGTCGGGATGTCGTAGGGGCGGTAGTTCACGGCGATCACCGCGAAGCCGCCGATCATCAGGACCAGCCCGAGCCCGAGCAGCACCCCTTGCAGTACGGCTGCGGGCTTGAAGCGGGACCGGGGCTGCGGGGCGGCCGGCTGACGGTCGGGCGCCCGTTCCGTGAGACTGCTCATCGATACCGTCCAACCCTGACAGACCCGGAAACGCTCACGGTGCGCCCGGTCCACGGGCGGAAAACCCGGCGGGCCGTGGCACGTCCGAGCAGATTACTCGTCGGTACCACGGCCCGCGCAAGACCCGGGAACAAGAGGTTCGGTGTCAGGACCGCTTGTCGCGCTCCGCCCGGTTCCGCAGTCGGCGCACCAGCGGGAGCAGGGCGACGGCGCCCACGGCCCCGGCAGCGGCCGGCACCACCGGCGCAGCCGACGCAAGGCCCTTCTGGTCGAAGGTGGCCGGCACCGGGAGCGTCGACCAGTGGTCGATCGGCCACGCCACCACGAAGGCACGCCCGATCACCTCGTCGACGGGGACGGTGCCGCCGCCCGGCTGGTCCATGTGGAACCGCGAGTCGAGCGAGTCCGCGCGGTGGTCACCCATCACCCAGATGCTGTTCTCCGGGACCTTCACGGGGGCGAACGGCTTGGTGCCGCAGGGGGTGTTCCCGGGGAAGACGTACGGCTCGTCGAGCGCGATCCCGTTGACCTTCACCGGGCCTTCGCCCTCGCACTCGACGGTGTCGCCGCCGATCGCGATGACCCGCTTGATCAGGTCCTTCTCGTTGTCGGAGGGCATCAGGCCGACGAAGCTGAGCACTTCCTGGATGCCCCGGACGAAGGAGTTGCTGCTCTCGTTGGTGGGCTCGTCGGCCAGCCAGCCGCCCGGGTCGTGGAACACCACGACCTCGCCGCGCTCCGGCTCGGCACCGAACCACGGGGTGAGCTTGTCCACCAGGACGCGGTCCCCGACCTGAAGCGTGTTCTGCATCGACTCCGACGGAATGGAGAACGCCTGAACGAAGAAGGTCTTGATCACGAGCGCCAGGACCAGGGCGATACCGATCAGGATCGGCAGTTCCTTCCAGAACGAGCGCTGCTTGCGCTCGGTCCGGCCCGACTGCTCCTCCGTCTCGTCGGCCGGCGTGGTCCCACCTCCGGTGTCCTCGGAGGCGTCACCCGCGCCGTCGCCGTGCTCGTCGGCGGACTGGGCCGTCGCATCCTCGGCCGAGGCCGAAGGCGCAGTCGACTCCGCGGACCGGGCCGCCCTGCCGCCGGAGCCCTCGGGCTCTCCGGCGCCTGAGCGGGCGCCGATCACCAAATCCCCCACAACGTCTCCTCCCTGCTGTGCGGACGCCCGTGCGTCCGCGCTCACAGTGCCGCACAGCGGGCACCACGCTCCACCACCGACCGTGAACGTCAGGACCACCCCGTCCGGGCGCACCTGACACCAGCACAGCCTTCGAATGCGACCAGTCAACACGGACAGGCCGCACCAGCACTCTTCTCTATCACTCCCAGGCATCCGGCTCGCGGTCCCACACGCGCGACCCGGCCGGTCATCGGCCTGCTCCGACCTACGGTCGGTCCCGCCCCACCCTGCGGCCGACGAGCGGAAGGATGCCCAACACACCCATAACGAGCGGAGGTTCCTCAGGACCCGGCCCAACATCCACGGAGTTCGGCACAGTTCCGCGGGCCCCCGGGCCCTGCGCCACCGAGGAGAGTGAAACCGGCACATCAAGTTGATGGACCCGGCCCAGCGGCCAGGCGATCATGAACGCCCGCCCCACCACTCCGCTCACCGGGATGGTTCCCTGGCCCGGATTCCCCATGTGGAACCGGGAGTCGGCGGACACGTCCCGGTGGTCACCCATGACCCAGAGCCGCCCCTGCGGCACCTTCACCTTGAACGGCTGCCGGGAGGCAGGGTTGCCCGGCGCGAGGTAGGGCTCGTCCAACGCCTTGCCGTTGAGGCTGGCCCTGCCCTGCTCGTCGCAGCACTCCACCGTGTCGCCACCGACTCCGATCACGCGCTTGATCAGGTCCTGCTCGCTGTCCGACGGCAGGAGTCCGACGAAGGTCAGCACCTGCTTGGCCCCGCGCAGGACGGGCCCGTCCGAGGACGGGCCGTGGTGGCCGTTCTCCAGCCAGCCGCCCGGATCCTTGAACACCACCACCTCGCCGCGCTCCGGCTCGGCGCCGAACCAGGGGGTCAGCTTGTCCACCAGCACCCGGTCGCCGATCTGGATGGTCTGCTCCATCGAACCGGAGGGGATCACGAAGACCTGGACCAGGAAGGTCTTCATCACCAGCGCCACCACCAGCGCCACCACGATGATCAGCGGGATCTCCCGCAGATGGGAACGTCTGCGGCGACGGGCCGCCCGTTGGGCGGTGCGCCGACGCTCGGCCCGGCCCCGGACCGCCGGCCCGACCTGCGCAGGACCGACCTGCTCAGGACCGGTCCGGCGAGGACCGGCGGGTTCGGGCCCCGCCGACTCGGCGCCGACCGGCTCCGGCCAGGACGGCTCCGGTGCTTCCCCTGCCCCTGCCTCTTTCCCCGACCCTGGGGATCCGGTGGACCCGGGGGCCGGACGGTCGACCAGCCGGCCCCTACCTCTGGTCCCCATGACCACCCGTCCCCCCTGTCGCGGCGAACGCCGCCGGCCGGTCCAGGCTGCTCCAGTGCCCGACCGGGTAGACCACCCAGGCGGCCCGCCCGATCACCCTGCCCTCCGGAACGAACCCGCCGCCGGGCTCGCCGAGGTGGTCGCGCGAGTCCCGGGAAGCGGTTCGGTGGTCACCCATCACCCAGAGCTTGCCGGCGGGGACCACCACGTCGAAGGCCACCGCGGACGGCTCGTCCCCCGGCGCCAGGTAGGCGGACTCGTCGACCGGCACGCCGTTCACGGTGATCGGGTGCCCCGGGCCGGCACTCGTGACCCGGTCGCCGCCGACACCGATGACCCGCTTCACGTAGACCGTGTCGCCGGCCGGCACCAGACCGACGGTTCGGCCGAAGGAGCGAAGCCCGGTCCAGAACCCGTCCCGCTCGACCGGCTTGCGCAGAAAGGAACCCGTGCCGTCGAACACCACCACGTCGCCCCGTTCGGGGTGGCCGCCGAACGCGTAGGACAGCTTGTTCACGATCAGGCGGTCGCCGGGGCGCAGGCTGTTCTCCATCGACGCGGACGGCACCGAGAACGGACGCGCCACGAAGGCGTTGACCAGCAGCAGGACGAACAGGCAGACACCCGTGAGCAGCAGGAGGTCCCGGGACCGCGACCGGGCCGGTTCCTCCGCGTCCTCGGCGATCCCGGCGTCCCCGGCAGTGCCGGCAGTGCCGGCAGTGCCGGCAGCACGCTCCCCGGCGTCTGCCGCGTCCGCGGCGACCCGGTCCGCGGACCTGTCCGCAGAAGCCCCCGCGGAAACGACCGCGGACCGCGTCGGCGAGTCCGCACCGGTGGGTGCGGGACAGCCGTCGCGGTCCGCGGGTGGTTCGTGCGTGCTCATCGGGGGCTGAGCCTACCGTGCGGCAGGCCGGCCCCCCAGAGCGATCCGATCCCCCGGCGGAGCCGGAGGACGGTGGATCAGCGGTCGCGCTTCTCCTTGATCTTCGCGGCCTTGCCGCGGAGGTCACGCAGGTAGTACAGCTTGGCGCGGCGAACCGCACCGCGGGTCACGACCTCGATCTTCTCGACGACCGGGGTGTGCACCGGGAAGGTGCGCTCGACACCGACGTTGAAGCTGACCTTGCGAACGGTGAAGGTCTCACCGACGCCGGCGCCGTGGCGGCGGATGACGACGCCCTGGAAGACCTGGACACGGGAGCGGTTGCCCTCGATGACCCGGACGTGCACCTTCAGGGTGTCACCGGCGCGGAAGGCCGGAATGTCGCTACGCAGCGAAGCCGCGTCGACAGCAGCGAGCTTGTTGCTCATGTTGCTCTCCATCGCAGGCGCCACGGGCCGCCCACGGAAGTTCGTCACAATGGGGTGTGCTGCGGGCCGCATCGGCGACCGGCGGTCCCCCCGTGGCGGGGGCGCCGAACCACGTGACCCCTACGGGAGGAGCCCAGCGACAGACAACAGCGGCCTATTCTTCCACATCACCGGCCGCGGACCGAAATCGGCCGAGCCCCTCGTCCCAGGCCAGGCCGAGGACGCTGAGCGCCTCCCGGTCCTTCTTGTCGAAGGCCCCGTACCGCCAGCGCTCCACGAGGTCCGACCGGTTGGCCAGGGTGCGGGCGAAGGCCTGCTCGCGCCGCCAGCGGGCGATCCGGCCGTGGTTGCCGCTCAGCAGCACGTCCGGCACCGCCCGTCCGCGCCACTCGGCGGGCTTGGTGTACACCGGGCCCTCCAGCAGGTCGGCCATCGCGCCGGGCGCGAAGGAGTCGTCCCGGTGGGACTCGGCGTTGCCGAGCACACCCGGCAGCAGCCGGGCGATCGCCTCGACCATGACCAGGACCGCGACCTCGCCCCCGGCGAGCACGTAGTCGCCGATCGACGCCTCGACGACCGGCATCCGGGTGGCGGCCTCGTCGATCACCCGACGGTCGATGCCCTCGTAGCGGGCGGGGGTGAACGCCAGCCACGGACGACCGGCGAGCTCCTGCGCGAGCTCCTGGGTGAACGGCCGACCGCTCGGCGTGGGCACCACCAGGGTCGGCACCTCCCCCGCCGGGCCCCGGCCGATCACCGCGTCGAGCGCCTCGCCCCACGGTTCGGGCTTCATCACCATGCCCGGGCCGCCGCCGTACGGGCTGTCGTCGACGGTCCGGTGCACGTCGTGCGTCCAGTCGCGCAGGTCGTGGACGTGCACGTCGAGCTGGCCGCGAGCGCGGGCCTTGCCGACCAGCGAGATGTTCAGCGGCTCCAGGTACTCGGGGAAGATCGAGACGACGTCGATCCGCATCCCGCTCTGCACCGGCGCGACCCCGGCGACGACACCGGCGGCCTCGACCCCGGCACCGCCCTCGGCACCGGACTCGACCTCGACACCGGCATCGGCATCGGCATCGGCACCGACGGGAACGGTCGGCTCCTCGGTGGTCACTCCGACTCCTCCCGGTCCTCGGCCGACGCCTCCGGGCCGTCGACGGGCTCCTCGGCCTCGCTCCCGGCGACCTCGGCCCCCGCCGGGTCGATGAGCCCGCCCGGAGGGTCGATCACGGCGCGCTGGTTCTCCAGGTCGATGACCGGCACGATCCGGGTGACGAAGGGCACCAGCACCTCCGTCCCGTCGGCCTTCCTGACCGTGAGCAGGTCCTGGTAGGGCAGGTGGACGACCTCGGTGAGCTCACCGACCGGGGTGCCGTCGAGCAGCACCACGTCCAGGCCGATCAGCTGGTGGTCGTAGTACTCCTCCGGGTCGTCCGGGGTCTCCTCCGGGTCGACCTCGGCGATGAGGACGGTGCCGCGCAGCGCCTCGGCGGCGTTGCGGTCCTTCACGCCGGCGAACCGCAGCAGGAGCCGGCCGCTGTGCACCTTGCCGGACTCGACGGTCAGCGGCCCGGTCGACGCGGGGTCGGTGAGCAGGACGGCACCGGGCCCGAGCCGGAGCTCCGGCTCGTCGGTGCGGACCTCGACACTGACGTCTCCCCTGATGCCGTGGGCGCGGCCGATCTTGCCGACGACGAGCTGCACGGTGATCGTTCTCCTGGGTGAGTGCTTGGGAAGGCTGCCGCGGTGGGCAGCACGAGAAAACGGCGAAGGCCGGCCGGGACGACATGCGTCCCGGCCGGCCTCGAATCCGACGGCTGTCCGAACAACGAACAGCTGCGTCAGCGAATGCTGTCCACGTCGACGAGGTCGACCCGGACGTTGCGACCGCCGAGGGCGCCGACCACGGTGCGCAGTGCGCGCGCCGTGCGGCCGCCCCGGCCGATCACCTTGCCGAGGTCATCGGGGTGCACACGCACCTCGATGGTGTTGCCCCGACGCAGGTTGCGCGAACGCACCTGCACCTCGTCGGGGTGCTCGACGATGCCCTTCACCAAGTGGTCGAGGGCGTCCTCGATCACGCTCAGGCCTCGGCGGCGGCGTCGGCCTCAGCCTCGACCTTGTCCGACTTCTTGGCCTTCGGGGTGATGGCGACACCGGTGGTGGCGTCCTCGAAGCCGGCGACGGCCTTGGCGAACAGGTGCGAGAAGTCCTCGACCTTCGGCTCGGCGACGAGCAGCGGCGCCGGAGCCGGCAGGCCCTTGAACTTCTGCCAGTCGCCGGTCAGCTTGAGGATGGCGAGAACCGGCTCGGTCGGCTGGGCGCCGACGGACAGCCAGTACTGGGCGCGGTCGGTGTCGACCTCGATCTTCGAGGGGTTGTAGGTCGGCTGGTAGATGCCGATCTCCTCGATCGCGCGGCCGTCACGCTTGGTGCGGGCGTCCGCGACGACGATGCGGTAGTGCGGGGAGCGAATCTTGCCGAGACGCTTGAGCTTGATCTTGACTGCCACGGGAGTGGATTCTCCTGGTGTTGACGTGGGTGAGCGGCCCTGCCGTCGCGTGGGGTTGCGAGGTGGGCCGTTCAAGGGACACGCCAGCCGTAGGAGAGAGGGGTCCTGCTCGGCTGCCGAGTACTCAGCTGTCCATTGTGCCATACCGGCGCAGACCGCCTCGCACGAGCCGGGACCGGCCGCCCCTTCGGTGCCCGCCGCGAAGGGGCCCGGAAACAGGTCGACCGGGAGCCCCCGCTCCCGGTCAGCCCAACCACTTCCACATCACTGGCGAATCATTGTCGAACGCCGTCGATCGCTCCGGCCCGGCACGCTGCCCGCACAGCCACCGACCGGTTCCCCGGGTTCCCCGAGCTGTTCCAGCTCCCCGGACTACGCGATCTTGAACGGCTGCTGGCAGGCCCCGCAGACGATGGACGCCTGCGCGAGGACGGACGGAACGACCCGGACGTTGCGGCCGCAGCCGCAGACCGCCTTGACCCGGACGCCACCCCCGGAGGAGCCGTGCCGGGCGGCCGGCCCGCGGAAGGCGCGCGAGGCTCCCTCACCGGCCACCGCCTCCTGGTGCGCTCCCAGGGCGCGATCCAGGCGTTCGATGGTCTCGGCGTACCGCTCCTGGGTCTCCTTGAGCATGGTCACCTGGGAGAAGCCGCTACTGGCGTGCGGTTCGACCGGGTGCGCCAGGCCCAGCTCGGAGGCCAGGAGGAGGAAGCGCCGATTGTGGTAGCGGCCGGCCCGCGAGGTGTCCCGGATGTCCCGGGCCGCGGCCAGACCATGGGCAGCCTCGTGGAGGAGCCGCTCGAAACCGAGCCGGGTACCACAGGCCGAGGAGGACTCGCCGATCAACGCCTCGGGAGAGGCGAGGTCGGGGAGGTCCTGATGGTAGGCCTGGATGTCACTCCAGGCGGCGGCCAGTTCGGCCGCGAGAACGAGGGGCTGTGTCGTGCTCACGCTAGACCAACGATGGAGTAGGAGCTGATGTTCCGCGTGTTCCCGTTCCCCGGGAATTCCCAGGAAACTCTCAGGAATGTGCGAGCCCGCGCGAAATGCGCGTTCCGGATCTGACGCAAGACCAACCCCCTGCTGGTTTGGGGCCGCCGAGCTCGGCGAGCCTCGTCAATTCCGTCCGGGGACGGGCTGTCGCCCCCAGGACGTACGGCCCGCGGACCTGTCGAGTTGACAGGGCCACGGGCCGTACACCGTACCGCTATTCCGTTAATACCGGCAGTTGACCGACCAGTAGCGATGCCGACATGTGAGACATGCGCGGAACAAGCCCGGTCAGCGGCCCCGCGAATTCACCGCAGCGCCGGTCAACAGCCGTCAGTCCGCGTCAGTGGATGTCGTATTACGACATCTCTCACGACACATCCCGTACGACACATCACCCACGCCGACAACGCCACCGAGGTACCGCGCCGGTTGCGCACAGTCGTCCGTGGTCGTCCGTAGTCGTCCGTCAGTAGGCGCGCGCGACAATCGCGATGTTGCCGTCCTGATCGTCCGTCTGCGGCACCGAACCGTCGGCGGCCACGATGCAGCGCACCGAGACGCCCTGCTCCGCCAGCTTGGCCTCGCCCGCCGGGCCGAGCTCGGCCCAGGAGATGCGGCCCCAGCCGGTGGCAGCGGCCTCGACGGCCTCGTCGAGGTTCTTCACGTCGACCGTGCGGGCCACGCGGCGCTCGCGCGACTCGCGCAGCAACTGCGCCTGGTCCTCGTCGAGGATGCCCGGGAGCAGCTCCACCAGGCCGTCGATCGCGACCGGCTCCTTGCCGCCCGGGATCCGGCGGGCCAGCATCGCGGTGCCGTTCTCCAGGTCGCGCGGACCGACCTCGATGCGCAGCGGCACGCCCTTGAGCTCCCAGTCCACGGCGCGGCGGCCGAACGGGGTGTCGGTGCGGTCGTCGACGACCACCCGGATGCCGGCGGCCTCCAGCCGGGCACCGATCTCGCGGACCTTGGCGAGCACCGCGTCGTCGCCCTTGATGGCGAGGACGACGGCCTGGACGGCGGCCAGCCGCGGCGGGACCCGCAGACCGTTGTCGTCACCGTGCGACATGATCAGGCCGCCGACCATGCGGGTCGAGACGCCCCAGGAGGTCTGCCAGACGTACTCGCGCTCGGCGCCCTGCAGCTGGTACGTGGTGTTGAACGCCTTGGCGAAGTTCTGGCCCAGCTCGTGGCTGGTGCCCATCTGCAGCGCCTTGCCGTCACCCATCATGCCTTCGAGGGTGAGGGTGTTGATGGCGCCGGCGAAGCGCTCCTTGGCGGTCTTGCGGCCGAGCACGACGTCGATGCCCAGCACGTTGGTCATGAAGTCGCCGTAGACCTGGGTGTGGATCATCGAGGCGTACTCGCGGGCGTCCTCGTACGTGGCGTGGGCCGTGTGGCCCTCCTGCCAGAGGAACTCGGTGGTGCGCAGGAACACGCGCGGGCGCAGCTCCCAGCGGACCACGTTGGCCCACTGGTTGATCAGCAGGGGCAGGTCGCGGTGGCTCTGCACCCACTTCGAGAAGTACTCGTTGATGATCGTCTCGGAGGTCGGACGGACGACGACCGGCTCCTCCAGCTGCTTGCCGCCGCCGTGGGTCACCACGGCGAGCTCGGGGGCGAAGCCCTCGACGTGCTCCGCCTCCTTGGTCAGGTAGGACTGCGGGATGAACATCGGGAAGTAGGCGTTCTGGGCGCCGGCCTTCTTGATCCGCGCGTCCATCTCCTGCTGCATCCGCTCCCACAGGCCGTAGCCGTACGGTCGGATGACCATGGTGCCGCGCACCGGACCGTTGTCGGCCAGTTCGGCCTTGCTGATGAGGTCCTGGTACCAGCGCGGGAAGTCTTCCGCCTGAGGGGTGAGAACGGGTGCCTTAGCCATGGGGCGAATGGTACGGCGATCCGGCCTTCGACTTCGAATCGATAGCGCGGCGTCTCACCCGGGGGCGCACCACCCCGACACGCGCGCACCACCCCGCACCCCTCTGGACGCCGCGCCCGAGCCGCTGTTCGCTGGAGTGGGGCGGGACTTTGGGGGGCCGGAGCAGCACACCGAAGGACCGGATAGGAGACCGCGATGGCTTCAGCGCGGGTGACCGGCACGACCGTACGACCCACGGGCGCACCACCGCACGACCCGCGCTCGGTGGCCGAGCACGCCGCCGCCCGGGCGCGCGACTGGGCGGAGATCCAGGAACGGATGCTGGTGCCGCTCTACGAGGCCGTCCACGACCGTCTGGAGGTCGGTCCCGCCACCAGCGTGCTGGGGCTGGGCTGCCGGTCGGGACTGGCGCTGCTGCTCGCCGCGGGACGCGGTGCGCAGGTCGCCGGCCTGGAGCCGGAGAGCGAGCTGCGCGAGCTGGCCCGCGGCCGTCGGCTGCGGGTGGGGAGCGGGCCCCGGACGGCGGTGGCCGTCGCCCGCTCGGCCTATTCGCTGGTCACTGTTTTCGAGGGGCTCCCCGGATCCGCCGATCCCTACCGGACGGTGGCCGAGGCGGCCCGGCTGACGCTCCCCGGCGGACACGTGGTGCTGGCCTCCTGGGGGCCGCGGGAGCGTTGCGGGAGCGCGGCGGTGCTGGACGTGGCGCGCCGGATGGCCCGGCGCAGCACGGCGCGGGACCCGTTCGAGCTGAGTCCGCCCGGAGCGCTGGAGGACCTGCTGGCCGGGACCGGTCTGCGGCCGGCCGGCGGCGGCCGGGTCGGCTGCCCGTTCGCCTACCCGGACCTGGACAGCGCGGTCCGCGGGCTGCTCTCCACCGGTCTGTACGACGCGGCCGCGGAGTTCTCCGGCCTGCCGCTGGTGGCGAAGGAGCTGGAGGAGGCGCTGCACCCGTACCTGCGGCCGGACGGCACGGTGCGGATGGAGAACGTGTTCCGCTACCTCGTCGCCGAGCGGCCGCGCTGACGGGTCACCGGCGGCGGAACGAGCGCGGAACGGCGGCGGGACCGCGGCGGAACCGACGGACCGGGGCGCGCACGACCCGGCGCGCGCCCCGGTCGGCCCGCCCCCCCGGTCGGTGCGCACCCCGGTCGGCCCGCGCCCCGGTCCGCGCACCCCTCGCCGGCGCACACCTGGCCGGCCCCCACACCTCGTCGGCGCACACCCGCGCCGCAGCCCCCGCCCCCACCCCTCAGTCCAGCGACTTCCGCGGCACCCCCGCCGCCCGGTACGCCTCCTCCTCGTTCAACGTCTCCGCCGCCAGCAGGGCCTCCGCCAGCGCGTCCAGCCGGGACCGCTGCTCGGTCAGCAGCAGCACCGCCTCGTCGTAGCACTCGGAGACGATCCGCCGGGCCTCCTCGTCGACCGCGTCCAGGGTGGTCGGCGCGGCGGAGAGCCCGTACGCACCCTGCGGGTCGGCCGGGACGGCGGTGAGCCGGCCGACCCGTTCGCTCATGCCCCAGCGGCCGGCCATGCCGCGGGCGATGTTGGTGACCTGCTCCAGGTCGTTCTCCGCCCCGGTGGTGATGACCCCGTAGACGACCTGCTCGGCGGCCATCCCGCCGAGCGCGCCGATGATCCGGCCGCGCAGGTAGGGCTCGGTGTAGGAGTACCGGTCCGTCTCCGGGGTCGAGAGGGTGACCCCGAGGGCCCGGCCGCGCGGCACGATGGTGATCTTGCGGACCGGGTCCGCGCCCGGCTGGAGCATGCCGAGCAGGGCGTGGCCGCTCTCGTGGTACGCCGTCCGCTCGCGCTCCGCCTGCGGCATGACCAGCGGTCGGACGGCGCCCAGCTGGACCTTCTCCAGCGCGTCCGAGAGGTCGCGCTCCCCGACCGCGTCCTGCCTGCGCTTGACCGCCAGCAGCGCGGCCTCGTTGACCAGGTTGGCCAGTTCGGCGCCGGTCATGCCCGGGGTGACCTTGGCGAGCCGGTTGAGGTCGGCGCCCTCGGCCAGCGGGACGGCCCTGGTGTGGATGCGCAGGATCGCGGCGCGGCCGTCGCGGTCCGGCGGGCTGACGGTGATCCGCCGGTCGAACCGGCCGGGGCGCAGCAGGGCCGGGTCGAGCACGTCGGCCCGGTTGGTGGCGGCGATGACGATGACGCCCTCGGAGCCGGTGAAGCCGTCCATCTCGGTGAGGATCTGGTTGAGCGTCTGCTCGCGCTCGTCGTGGCCGCCCGTGCCGCCACCGCCGCCGCGCTGGCGGCCGATGGTGTCGATCTCGTCGATGAAGACGATCGCCGGAGCGACCTTGCGGGCCTCGGCGAACAGCTCGCGGACCCGGCTGGCGCCGACGCCGACGATCATCTCGATGAACTCCGAGGCGGACGCGGAGAAGAACGGCACGTCGGCCTCGCCCGCGACGGCCCGGGCGAGCAGGGTCTTGCCCGTGCCGGGCGCGCCGCTGAGCAGCACGCCGCGCGGCATCTTGGCGCCGAGCCTGCGGTACTGCTGCGGGTTCTTCAGGAAGTCGACCACTTCGGTGAGCTCGGCCTCGACCTCGTCGATACCGGCCACGTCGGCGAAGGTGGTGCGCCTGCCGGACTCCGCGGTGACCGGCTTCGGCGGGGTCTTGCGGCCGAGCGGGCCGGCGCCCAGGCCGCCGGCCATCCGCCGGGCGAGGAGCACCCAGACCAGGATGAGCAGCAGCATCGGGGCGAGCGAGAACAGCAGGTTGACGAGGAAGCTGCGCTGCTGGACGACCGGTTCGGCGGTGACCTCGACGCCCTGCTGCTGGAGGGTGGCCCAGAGGTCGTCACCGGCGAAGACCGGGCGCTGGGTGTCGAAGTCGGTGTACGTCCCCTTCTCACCGTCCGGCTTGGGCTCGGCGTTCTTGAGGGTTCCCTCGATCGAGTCGCCCTTGGAGTAGATCTTGGTGATGTTGCCCTTGTTCAGCTGGTTGTTGAACTCGGTGTAGGAGATCGTGGTGGCGCCGCCGGGACCGAAGAAGGACAGCAGCAGATCGCTGATCAGGAACACCACGAGGGCGGTGAGGACGAGGCCGAACCAGCCGCCCGGCATCTTGCGGCGCGGGGGTGGCGGCGGAGGGGCGCCCTCGGAGCGCCACGGCTGGTCGGGGGTCTGGCGCGGCGGCACGGGATCGGTCACCCATCGGACAATACGGACATCTGCTCGGGTCCTTCAACCGCAACGCCGCGCCGCACACGCCGCACGGACGGCCGCCCCTCCGTACCCGGCCGGCCGATCCTCCGCACCCGCCCGCCCGCCCCGGACCGGCTACCCCTCCGAGCCCGGACCGGGCCACTCCTCCGCCGTCAGCGCGAACCGCTCGTGGTCCCGCCACTCGCCCTGGAGGAACAGCATCCGGGGGGTGAACCCCTCGTGCCGGAAGCCCAGCCGCTTGGCCAGCCCGATCGAGCGCCCGTTGTCCGGCTGCACGTTGATCTCCAGCCGGTGCAGGCCGAGACCGTCCTCCGTCTGCGGGGCGAAGCAGCGGTCCAGCACCAGCCGCATGCCCTCCGTCATCCTCCCGGTGCCGGCGAACGGCAGGTAGGAGTCGTAGCCGAGCGAGCCGTTGCAGAACCGGCCCATCACGATGTTGGCCACGTTGACCTTGCCGACCAGCCCGCCGGTCTCCCGGTCGACCACCAGGAAGGTCCGCAGACCCGGCCCCTGGCGTTCCAGCAGGTCCGGCAGCCCGTCCGGCTCGACCGGGTTCCACCGCCCGATGTGGTCGGCGGACCGCCGGACCGCCTGGGCGTACGCCACCTCGTCACCGGACCGCGGGGCCCTGATCGTCACTCGCATCCGACCATCATCGGGCATGCGAACGGCCCGCCGCCCGGAGGTTCCGGGCGGCGGGCCGTCGAAGCGGACGACAAGGGCCTACAGCAGGTCCTTGAACTCCTTGGGCAGCTCGAAGTCGGACGGGCCCTTGCCCGCGCCGAGGCCGAACGCACCGCCCTCGGCGGGCGCCTGGCCCGCGCCGGGGCCGAGCGCGCGCCGCTCGGCGGCCGCGGCCTCCTCCTGCGCACGCTTCAGCGGGTTGCCGCTCTTGCGCTTGCCCTTGGCGGCCGGGGCCTTCTTCGCGGACTTCTTCGCGCCGCCGCCCATCCCCGGGATGCCCGGCATCCCGGGGATGCCCTTGCCGGAGGCCATCGCGGACATCATCTTGCGGGCCTCGAAGAACCGCTCGACCAGGTTGTTGACCTCGCCGACCTGCACACCCGAACCCTTGGCGATACGGGCGCGCCGCGAACCGTTGATGATCTTCGGGTCGGTCCGCTCGGCCGGGGTCATCGACTTGATGATCGCGCCGACCCGGTCGACGTCCTTGTCGTCGATGTTGTTGATCTGCTCGCGGATCTGGCCCATGCCCGGCAGCATGCCGAGCAGCTTGGAGATCGAGCCCATCTTGCGGACCTGCTCCAGCTGGGACAGGAAGTCGTCGAGCGTGAAGTCCTTGCCGCCGCCCTGCAGCTTGGAGGCGATCTTCTCGGCCTCGGCCTGCGAGAAGGTCTGCTCGGCCTTCTCGATCAGCGAGAGGACGTCACCCATGCCCAGGATGCGCGAGGCCATCCGGTCCGGGTGGAAGGCGTCGAAGTCGTCGACCTTCTCGCCGTTGGAGGCGAACATGATCTGCCGGCCGGTGACGTGCGCGACCGAGAGCGCGGCACCGCCACGGGCGTCGCCGTCGAGCTTGGAGAGCACGACACCGGTGAAGTCGACGCCGTCGAGGAAGGCCTGCGCGGTGGTGACCGCGTCCTGGCCGATCATCGCGTCGACGACGAACAGGACCTCGTCCGGGTCGACCGCGGCACGGATGTCGGCGGCCTGCTGCATCAGCTCGGCGTCGATGCCGAGGCGGCCGGCGGTGTCGACGACGACCACGTCGAACTGCTTCTGCTTGGCGTACTCGATCGAGTCCCGCGCCACCTGGACCGGGTCGCCGACGCCGTTGCCCGGCTGCGGGCCGTAGAACGCGACACCGGCGCGCTCGGCGACGACCTGCAGCTGGTTGACCGCGTTGGGGCGCTGGAGGTCGCAGGCGACCAGCAGCGGGGTGTGCTTCTGCTGCTTCAGCCAGTGGCCGAGCTTGCCCGCGAGCGTGGTCTTGCCGGCGCCCTGGAGACCCGCCAGCATGATCACCGTCGGGCCGTTCTTGGCGAACCGCACCCGTCGGGTCTCGCCACCGAGGATGGCGATGAGCTCCTCGTTGACGATCTTGATGATCTGCTGGGCCGGGTTCAGCGCACCGGAGACCTCGGAGCCGAGCGCGCGCTCCTTGATCTGCTTGATGAAGGCCCGGACGACCGGCAGCGCGACGTCCGCCTCCAGCAGCGCGATGCGGATCTCGCGGGTGGTGGCGTCGATGTCCGCCTCGCTGAGGCGGCCCTTGCCCCGGAGGTTCTTGAACGTCGCTGCGAGGCGATCGGAAAGGGTGTCGAACACGTCGTCGCGGGTCCTCTGCGGCATCGGTATCAGTACGGTCGTCGCCCCCAAGGGTATCCGGCCGCCCCGGGAGCGGTCTCCACCCGGGCTCGCCGAACCCCGCCCGAGCCCCGGACCAGCGCCGGACCGGCCCCGTCCACGCCCCGCCCGGGCCCCTCCCGGGCCCCGGACCGGCCCCCTCCGAGCCTCAGCCCAGCGCCGCCCGGACGGCCGCCGCCACCTCGCCGGCCCGCTGCGCGGCGAGCGGACGACCCGCCTCGTCGGTCAGGTAGAAGGCGTCGACGGCGTCCGCCCCGAGCGTGGACACGTACGCCGTCCGGACCCGTACCCCGGCACCGTCCAGTGCCCGGCCGATCCGGTGCAGCAGCCCCGGCGCGTCGTGCGCGCGCACCTCCAGCACCGTCGCCGTCGACGAGGCCACCGGCGGCGCCACCGCGACCAGCGGCGGAGGGGTGGGGATGCCCCGCCGGCGCGGCGCCGCGGCGTCCCGCTCGGCGAGCCGGCGCGCGACGTCCAGCGAACCGTCCAGCGCCCGGCGCAGGTCGGCCCGGAGCCGGGCGGCCTCCGGCAGCTCGCCGAACTCGGCCGCCACCGTCCAGGAGAGCAGCAGCACCGGCCCGGCGCCGATCGGGTCCAGCTCCCGCAGTCCGGCCGAGCGGACGGCCAGCCGGTGCAGCGCGAGCACCCCGGCCACGGTGCCGAGCAGACCGGGCCGGTCCGGAACGGCCAGCAGCAGCCGCACGCCCATCGGCTCGGCCCCCGTCTCGTCCACCTCGGCCTGGGCGAGCAGCGAGAGCGCCGGGCCGCCGGTCAGGGCCGCCTCCACGGCGAGCCGCTCCTGTTCGGCGGTCGGCTCGGCCTCGGCGGGGTGGGTGTACCCCCGGCCGAAGGCCGCGGGAGGACGGGCCCCGGCGAGCCGGGCGGCGGCCCGCTCGGCCAGGCCGTCCACCAGCGAGGCCCGCCAGCGGCTCCACGCGGCCGGGCCGGTGGCCAGTGCGTCGGCCTCGGTCAGCGCGTGCAGGAGTTCCAGCTGCGGCAGGGTGGTGACCACCTTGGTGATCGCGTCGACGGTCGCCGGGTCGTCCGGGTCCCGCCTGGTCGCGGTGTCCACCAGGGTCAGGTGGTGGCGGACCAGCACCGCGAGGGTCTCCACCGACTCCGGGTCGAAGCCCATCCGGGCCGCCACGTCGCGGACGATCACCTCGCCGGCCTCGCTGTGGTCACCGGGCCAGCCCTTGCCGATGTCGTGCAGCAGCGCGGCGACGAGCAGCAGGTCGGGCCGGGCCACCCGGCGGGTCATGGCGGCGGCCCGCACCGCCGTCTCCACCAGGTGCCGGTCCACCGTCCAGCGGTGCACCGCGTTGCGTTGCGGACGGCACCGGACCCGCTCCCAGTCCGGCAGCAGCCGGGTGATCAGCCCCTCGGCCTCCAGCGCCTCCCAGACCGGCAGGCAGGCCTCGCCCGCACCGAGCAGGGTGACGAGCTGCTCGCGCGCCTCGTCCGGCCAGGGCACCGGCAGCGGGCGGCATTCGGCGGCCAGCCTGCGCACGGTCGCGTAGGAGACGGTCAGGCCGTTCTGGGCGGCGGCCGCCGCGGCGCGCAGCGG
Source organism: Kitasatospora sp. NPDC002965 (assembly GCF_040611255.1). NCBI lineage: Bacteria > Bacillati > Actinomycetota > Actinomycetes > Kitasatosporales > Streptomycetaceae > Kitasatospora > Kitasatospora sp. NPDC002965. The sequence continues at coordinate 53,561 of NZ_JBEXNT010000041.1, forward strand.
CAGCACCGGGTCGGCGGCGGGGCGCGCGCCCTGGGCGAGCACCGCCTCGCCGTCCTGCTCGACCACGCCCTCGGCGAGCGGCCGGCGGTCGACCGCGCCCCGGGCCACCGCGCCCGCACCGCGCCCGGACCCGCCGAACGGGCCGGCGAACGGGAAGGGGAGCCGGTGCGGGCGCCGGCCCCGGGCCGAGCGGCCGGCCAGCACCCGGTCCACCGCCCGCCAGGTGACGTCACCCGCGTAGGCGATGGTCCGGGCCGCCTCGTAGACCTGGCGCAGCAGGGTGTCCGCGTCCAGGACGCCGAGCCGCTCGGCGACCTGGTCCTGGTCCTGCAGGCTGAGCCGTTCGGTGGCCCGGCCGGTGACCAGGTGCAGGGCGTCGCGGACGTCGGCCAGCCGGAGCGCGGCGGCGTCCAGACCGTCCCGGGGCGCGTCGGCCAGCCAGGTCGCGGCGACGGCGTTGAGCGCGACCACGTCCCGCAGGCCGCCGCGGGCCTCCTTGAGGTCCGGCTCCAGCAGGAAGGACAGCTCGCCGTGCCGTTCGGCCCGCTCGCGGCCGAGTTCGCGCAGTTCGGGTAGGCGTTTCGGGGCGCTCGCCCGCCAGTCGGCGAGGACGGCGGAGCGCAGTGCGGCGGTGAGTGCCGGGTCACCGGCCACGTGCCGCGCGTCCAGCAGGCCGATCTGCGCCTTGAGGTCGGCGGCGGCGACCGACCGGGCCTCGGCCGGGGTGCGGACGGAGTGGTCGAGCGCGGCGCCGGCGTCCCAGACCGGGTACCAGAGGCGCTCGGGCAGCGCCGGGTCGAGCGGGCCCTCGTGCAGCAGCAGGACGTCGAGGTCGCTGCGCGGGGAGAGTTCGCCGCGCCCGTAGCCGCCGACCGCGACCAGGGCGACGCCGCCGGGGGCTCCGGCGGCCTCCAGCAGGCCGGCCAGCCAGTCGTCGGTGAGCGCGGACAGCGCGGCGCGCCGGTCCCGGCCGCCGGGACCGGGACCGGCCAGCAGCCGGGCCCGGGCGGCGGCGTGGTCGAGGGTGCCACCGCCGGAGTCGTCGTGGGAGTGGTCGCGGAGGTCGTCGGTTCCGGTAGCCATGCGAAGTCCCCGTCCGTGGTCGTGCGGGTGGAGCGAGCGGCGCCGATACGCCGTCAGCGGACCTGCGACCGGGGTGGTCGCAGGCCCGCCTACGTGATCATCCGAATGCTAGGGCGTGCCTAGAGGGCGTCGGGGCCGCGTTCACCGGTCCGGACCCGGACGGCGGTGTCGACGGGGACCGCCCAGACCTTGCCGTCGCCGATCTTGCCGGTCCGGGCGGCCTTCACCAGGACGTCGATCAGCTGGTCGGCGTCGTCGTCCTCCACCAGGACCTCGATTCTGACCTTGGGCACCAGGTCCACGGTGTACTCCGCACCGCGGTAGACCTCGGTGTGGCCGCGCTGGCGGCCGTAGCCGCTGGCCTCGGTGACGGTCAGGCCGTGCACGCCGAAGGCCTGCAGCGCGGCCTTCACCTCGTCCAGGCGGTAGGGCTTGATGACGGCGGTGATGAGCTTCATCAGGCGTCGACCTCGGTCTTCTCGGTGCTCTTCGGAGCGACGGCGGGGGCGGCACCGGCGGCGGGGGCGGCGGCGACGACCGAGGCGGCCGGGGCGTGCGAGGTCCGGGCGAGGCCGGCGCCCAGGGCGCTGAAGTCGTACGCGGACTCGGCGTGCTCGGCCTGGTCGATGCCGGCGACCTCGACCTCCTCGGCGACCCGGAAGCCGATGGTGCGGTCGATCGCCTTGGCGAGCAGCCAGGAGAGCACGAAGGAGTACGCGCCGACCACGGCCACGCCCATCGCCTGCTTGCCGAGCTGCTCCAGACCGCCGCCGTAGAACAGGCCCTTGGCGGTCTGGCCGACGGTGCCGGTGGCGAAGAGGCCGACCAGCAGCGAGCCGATCGCCCCGCCGACGGCGTGCACACCGACCACGTCGAGCGAGTCGTCGAAGCCGAAGCGGTACTTGAGGCTGATCGCGGCGGCGCAGGCCGCACCGGCGATCAGGCCGATCGCCACCGCGCCGAGCGGGGAGACCGAACCGCAGGCGGGGGTGATGGCGACCAGACCGGCCACCGCGCCGGAGGCGGCGCCCAGCGTGGTGAACGCGCCGTGCCGCAGCTTCTCGTAAATCAGCCAGCCGACCAGCGCGGCCGCCGTGGCGACCTGGGTGTTGATCAGGGCCATCGCCGCGACGCCGTTGGCGGCCAGGGCCGAGCCCGCGTTGAAGCCGAACCAGCCGAACCAGAGCAGCCCGGAGCCGAGCATCACCAGCGGCAGGCTGTGCGGGCGCATCGGGTCCTTGCGGAAGCCGACCCGCTTGCCGAGCACCAGGCAGAGCGCCAGGCCCGCGACGCCGGCGTTGATGTGGACGGCGGTGCCGCCGGCGAAGTCGATCACGCCGTTGCGGTCGCCGAGCCAGCCGCCGTTGCCGCCGTCGAAGAAGAACACCCAGTGCGCGACCGGGAAGTAGACGACGGTCACCCAGAGTCCGACGAACAGGCCCCAGGCCGCGAACCGGGCGCGGTCCGCGATCGCCCCGCTGATCAGGGCCGGGGTGATGATGGCGAACATCAGCTGGAAGGACGAGAACGCGGTGACCGGGATCGTTCCGGCGAGATCGGTGACGCCGATGCCGCGCATCCCGAGGAAGTCCAGGTTGCCGATCAGTCCGGCGCCCGCGTCGGGGCCGAAACTGAGCGAGTACCCGTAGAGGACCCAGAGCACGCTGACGATGCCGAGCGAGAGGAAGCTCATCGCCAGCATGTTGAGGGTGCTCTTGGCCCGGACCATCCCTCCGTAGAAGAAGGCCAGCCCCGGGGTCATCACCATGACCAGGGCCGCACTGATGAGCACGAAGGCGGTGTCGCCCGCGCTGAAGCCGTCCGGCATCGGCGTCTCCTCTGAGTGGAAGCCGCTCCGCACCCGGGTTTCCTGTCCCGTGTACCCGGGGCGTCGGCGATGAGAAGGAGAGTGCCGAAGGCTGGTTTCGGCCGATGCGGCCGGTTGTTTCGCGGCGGTGACGAGGGCGACACCGGGGTTACGCCCGCGTGAACCCCGGCCACGCCGGACCGCCGGACGGGTTACCGTACGGCCGCTCCGCACGGGGCGTGCCGGATACGCCACCGACCGTACCGGCGGCGGCCGGTACGGTCGGCGGAGCGTGACGGGAGCGGCGGGTCAGACCACCGAGACGTACTCGGGAATGTCCTGAACCACCCGCTCCTGGAGCCGGCTGACCGCGTCGACGCCCTGGAACCGGACGGCGGCGGCCTCGGTGGTCTTGCGGACCCGGGAGTTCAGCCGCTCGGAGCGGACCTTGGTGGCGATGTCGACCGCCTGCTCGGCGAAGACGGCGGCCTGCTCCGGCTCCTTCTGCAGCAGGTGCACGCTGGCCATGCCGATCAGGTTGAAGGCGTACGAGCGGACGTGGTCGCCGTCCTGCCGGAACAGGTCGACCGCCCGCTCCATCACGGGCGCGGACATCGAGGCGTACAGCTCGGACTGGTCGGAGTGGTAGGCGAGGTCGCGGAAGGAGTGCGCGTTCTCCGCGTTCAGCTCGGCCGGCGAGAAGAACTTCAGCCAGTCCGGGTCGCCGTCGCCCTCGCGGATGTCGGTGAAGGTGTCCTCGGCCAGCCGGACCGCCCGGGCGCAGCGGTTCACCTCACCGATGGTCGCGTAGGCGCGCGCCTCCATCGCGTACAGCAGCGACTGCTGGCGCGGGGTGGCGGTGTCACGGCTGCCGTACTGGGCGAGGTGGATCAGCTCCAGCGCGTCCTCGCCGCGGTTGAGGTGGATCATCTGGCGGCTCATGTCGGTGAGGATCAGCGCGCCGAACGGGCGGTCGCCGGCCTCCTTCGCGGCGTGCAGCGCCAGCACGTAGTACTTCTGCGCGCTGGGGTGCATGCCGACGTCGTAGGACATCCAGCCGGCCAGGTGGGCCAGCTCGGCGGTGAGCCGGAACAGCCGCCGGGTGGTCTGTTCCGGGTAGGTCTCCTGGAGCAGGTCGGTGACCTCGTGGAGCTGGCCGACCACGGCCTTGCGGCGCAGCCCGCCGCCGTTCTGCGCGTCCCACTGCCGGAACATGACCGTGGTCTGCTCCAGCAGTTCCAGCTCGGGCTCGGAGAGCCGGCCGGTGAAGGGCTCGCCGCCGTTGGCGGCGGTGAGGATCGGGGTGGGCGTGCCGTTCGGGCCGGGGGCGAGCCAGCGCTGCATCGGCTCGATCAGCGCGGCGCCGGCGGTCAGGGCGAGCGAGGTGCCCAGGAAGCCCCGCCGGTTGAGCATGAGGTCGCTGCGCGAGTAGTCGCTGATCAGCTGGACGGTCTGGGGGGCGCTCCAGGGCAGGTCGACGCCGCCGCCGACGGTGGAGACCGGGATGGCCGCGCGCAGGCCGAGGTCCTCGATGGAGACCACGGAGCCGAAGCGCTCGGAGAACAGTTCCGACATGATCTTCGGGATCGGCTCGCGGGGCTGCTCGCCGTCGAGCCAGCGGCGCACCCGCGAGGTGTCGGTGGAGACGTGGTGGGCGCCGATCTGGCGAGCCCGTCGGTTGACCTGACGCGCCAACTCGCCCTTGGACCAACCGCTCCGGGCGAACCACGTGGTCAGCTTCTCGTTGGGTTGCTTCTCTGCCATGGGAACGTCCCCATCCCGCCCGGCCCCTGCTGCGGGGCCCCCGATCGTGACCGCCCGACGGTTGCGGGCTCTTACCGGTGCCGAACCTGCGGCGCCACCGCCGCCGGACCCACCGTCAGCTCCCCAACTCCCGGCTCCCCAGCGCCCGGAGCGGACTCCCCGACGAGGTCCGTGTGCTGAACGTAATGCCCCGCGTACCGTCCGGGGGAGCGGCCCTGGCGAAACGCCACCTTTCGCCACCCCCAGGAGTGAACCGAACCGAGTCGGCACGCGCTTGACTAGGTAGTCCCGACGGTCCGGCATATGCGGGCCGCCAAGTCCCCACCGGCACCCGGCCCTTCACGACAATGCGCCCCAGCCACAGGCGAGTTTGCCGTGCGCGCCGATCGACGCCCACCCCGCCCGCACGACGATCCGGCATCGGTACCGCCCGCCACAAGGCGGCGCCCGAGGCACACCACCGCAACAGGCGCACTCCGCGCGCTGCGCGCCGCCACCGCACAACGCACCACGCACCAGACAATCAACACAAAGTCACCGTCCCGTAACCATCGGCGACGAGAACCTGTTGGGGGAGGCATGGACAACCTGTTCGGCGAACTTCGACTGGGGCACCTTCGGCTGGCACCGCTGGGCGTGCGCCGCCGCACCCGCGTCACCGCGGGCCAGGCGGCCGCGGAGTACACCGGCCGGTGGGGCTGGGCCGTCGTCGTCGGCGAGCCGGCCCGCGCAGCCACCACCCCGGCCGACTGCCACTGCGGCACCCCGCGTTGCGCCGCTCCCGGTCTGCACCCCGTACCCGGCGGCGGACCCTCCGCCCGCCCCGGCCCGGACGTCTCCGTCCTGTTCCCCACCGGCCGCGCCTTCGACGTGCTGGACGTCCCCGAGCAGGCCGGGCTGCAGGCGCTGGTCCGGCTGGAACGGATGGGCACCCAGGTGGGCCCGGTCCTCGCCGCACCCACCGGTCGGCTGCAGTTCCTGGTCGCGGCCGGCACCGCCCGCAGGCTGCCGGACCTGCTGTACCGGATGGGCTGGGACGACGCCGCGCTCGACCTCACCTGCCACGGCGAGGGCAGTTTCGTCGCCGCCCCGCCCACCGTGCTGGGCGCCCTCGGCCCGGTCCGCTGGCTGCGCCGCCCCACCCGGGACAACGCCGGCTGCCCGCCCGAGGCCCGACTGCTGCTCGGCACCCTCGCCTACGCCTGCCACCGCGGCCGGGAGCGCACCGCCGAACCCGCCTGGATGGCCGGCTGATCGTCCGCCGGCCCCGGCACGGACCACGAGCCGGCCGGGCCGGGCCCGGCCCACGGTCGGCAGGCGGGAGCGGCGAGCGGGGTCACCGGACACGTCCCGGACACGCCGAAGGGCCCGCCCCTCACGGAGCGGACCCTTCTCGGAAGGACCGGGCGGGCCGGGGGTCAGTCCCCGATCAGCGCGTCCACGAACGCACCCGGCTCGAACGGCGCCAAGTCGTCCGCACCCTCGCCGAGCCCGATCAGCTTCACCGGGACGCCCAGCTCGCGCTGGACCGCGACCACGATGCCGCCCTTGGCGGTGCCGTCCAGCTTGGTCAGCACGATGCCGGTGATGTCGACCACCTCGGCGAAGACACGGGCCTGGACGAGCCCGTTCTGACCGGTGGTGGCGTCCAGGACGAGCAGCACCTCGTCCACCGGACCGTGCTTCTCGATCACCCGCTTGACCTTGCCCAGCTCGTCCATCAGGCCGGTCTTGGTGTGCAGCCGGCCCGCGGTGTCCACGAGCACGGTGTCGACGCCCTCGGCGATGCCCTCCTTGACCGCGTCGAACGCGATCGAGGCCGGGTCACCGCCCTCGGGCCCGCGCACGGTGCGCGCGCCGACCCGCTCGCCCCAGGTCTGCAGCTGGTCTGCGGCGGCGGCGCGGAAGGTGTCGGCCGCGCCGAGCACCACCGTGCGGCCGTCGGCGACCAGCACCCGGGCCAGCTTGCCGGTGGTGGTGGTCTTGCCGACGCCGTTGACGCCGACCACCAGGACGACGGCCGGACCCTCCTCGTGCCTGGTGGAGTGGACCGTGCGGTCGGCGTCCTTGCCGATCAGCTCGACCAGCTCCTCGCGGAGCAGCCCGCGCAGCTCGTCCGGGGTGCGGGTGCCGAGCACCTTCACCCGGGTGCGCAGCCGCTCGACCAGCTCCTGGGTGGGGGCGACGCCGACGTCGGCGATCAGCAGGGTCTCCTCGATCTCCTCCCAGGTGTCCTCGTCGAGGTGCTCGCGCGAGAGCAGCGAGAGCAGGCCCTTGCCGAGCGAGTTCTGCGAACGGGAGAGCCGGGAGCGCAGCCGGACCAGCCGGCCGGCGGTGGGCTCGGGGACGTCGAGGGCCGGAACCTCCTCGGCCACCGAGGGTCCGGGGACGGCCTCGGCCTCGACCTCGACCTCGGGGAGCTCCACCTCCTCGACGGTGCGACGGGGCTCCTCGGTCGGCGGCGCGGCCTCCTCGCCGACGGCGGGCTCGCGCGGGGTCGGGGGCGCCGTGATGACCGGCGCCTGCGACTTCGGGGGCAGCTGCTGGCGTCGTCTGCCGGAAACGACGAGTCCGGCGATCGCTCCGACGGCGACCACCGCGATGACTACGGCAAGAATCACGTATTCCATAACCCGTCCAGTATCCGTGACGGGGGCCCGGACGGACCGCAGGCGGCTAGACCGTTGTGCTACCGATGGCGTCCGGCCGTTCCCGGACCCCTTCGCCGGCCCGGCGTCCGGGGGTCGTCCCCCCGCGCAGGCGCTGGCTGATCACCTGGGAGATGCCGTCCCCCTTCATGGTCACCCCGTACAGGGCGTCGGCGGACTCCATGGTCAGCTTCTGGTGGGTGATCACGATCAGCTGGGAGCTCTCCCGGAGCTCCTCCATGATCCCGATCAGCCGGCGCAGGTTGCTCTCGTCCAGCGCGGCCTCCACCTCGTCCATCACGTAGAACGGGCTGGGCCGGGCCTTGAAGATCGAGACCAGCAGCGCCACCGCGGTCAGCGAGCGCTCGCCCCCGGAGAGCAGCGAGAGCCGCTTGACCCTCTTGCCGGGCGGACGGGCCTCCACCTCGACGCCGGTGGTCAGCATGGAGTCGGGGTCGGTGAGCACGAGCCGGCCCTCCCCGCCGGGGAAGAGCCGGGAGAAGACGCCTTCGAACTGCGCCGCGGTGTCGTGGTAGGCGGAGGTGAAAAGCTGCTCCACCCGTTGGTCGACGTCCTTGACGATGTCGAGCAGGTCGCGCCGGCTCCGCTTGAGGTCGTCGAGCTGCTCGCCGAGGAAGGTGTGGCGCTCCTCCAGGGCGGCGAACTCCTCCAGCGCCAGCGGGTTGACCTTGCCGAGCTGCTGGTACGCCTTTTCCGCCGCCCGCAGCCGCTTCTCCTGCTCGGACCGGACGTACGGACGCGCCTCCCCCGGCTCCTGCCCCTCCTCGGGCGTGGACGGCGGGACGAGCCGGTCCGGCCCGTAGGAGGCCAGCAGTTCGCCCCCCTCGATGCCGAACTCCTCCAGCGCGCGGGACTCCAGCTGCTCGATCCGCAGCCGCTTCTCGGCCCGCAGCACCTCGTCCCGGTGGCCCGCGTCGACCAACTTGTCCAGCTCGTCCTTGAGTTCGCGCCCGAGTTCGCGGTGCTCCCTCAGCTCCGCCTCGCGCGACGCGCGCGCCTGCTCGACCGCGGCCCGGCCGGCGTCCGCGCGGGCCAGCGACACCTCCAGGCAGGCCGCCAGCTGCCGGGCGCCCGCCGCGACGGCGTTCGCGACGCCCTCGTCGTGCGCGGCCCGTCGGCGGCGCTCGGCCGCCCGGGCGCGCGCCACGCGCGCGGCGCGGGGCGCCCGTTCCAGCTGATCGGCCCGGCCGGCCAGGGCGCGGACCCGCTCCTCGTGGGTGCGGACCGCGAGCCGGGCCTCCAGTTCGGCCTGCCGGGCGGCGGTCGCGCCGGCTGCCAGCCGCTGCTGCTCGGCGGGATCGGGCTCGTCCTCCCCCGCGGCGGCCGACTCCTCGGCCGCGGCGAGACGTTCGGCCAGTTCCTCGGCGGTGGCGAGCAGCCGGTCGAGCCCGTCCTCGGCGCGGACGGCGGCGGCCGTGAGCCGCTCGGCCTCGCCGACGGCCGCCCGGGCCTGGCCGCCGAGCCGGCCGAGTGTGCCCGCGACCTCGGCCCGGTCGCGTTCCCGCTGCCGCTGCCGGAGGGCGAGTCGGTCGAGTTCGGCCGCCGACTCGCTCCGCTGCTCGGTCAGTTCGGCCAGACGTTCGGCCGACTCGGCGCAGCGGACGGCGAGTTCGCCGAGCGCGCGGGCCGTCTCGTCCACCGCCGCCTGGGTCTCCAGCAGGCTGGGCGCGCCGCCGGAGCCGCCGTGCGCGAAGCCCGCGCCGAGCCGGTCGCCCTGTGCGGTGACGGCGGCCACCCCGGGGTGCGCGGCGACCAGGCGGACGGCGTCGTCCAGCGAGTCGACCACCGCGACGCCGGACAGCAGTTCGCCCACGGCGGGCAGCAACCCGGCCGGTCCGTCGACGAGTTCGGCGGCCCAGCGGGCACCGGGCGGCAACTCCCCGACCGGGCGGTCGGGTTCGGGTGCGCCGGCGATCAGCAGGGCGGCCCGGCCGGCGTCCTCCGCGCGCAGCAGCC